>JABMQM010000654.1 GCA_013203195.1 Desulfobacteraceae bacterium
CACAAATTCCAAGCACCAAAACACAAACAAGCTCCAAACTACAAGCACCAAATCTCACCGAAATTCCACAGTTTGTTATTTTGAATTTCGGTTAATGCGATTTATTTGTAATTTGATGCTTGTTATTTGGAATTTCCACTTCCTAAACTATTTTCGGTCATTGTGATTTATTTGTAATTTGATATTTGTTGTTTGGAATTTAATTTATATACTTTCGTGCATCTTTCACTAAAAACCAACAAGAAATAAACAATTAACGGATAGCATCCAATTGAGCTTTAACTCAGTTGGAGTCTAAGTAAATGTTATTAAAGGATAAACAGCGCAAGATATAAACATAAGAAATTAGTGGGGGTGAGTCAAGGAAAAAGCGCTTCAAAAAAAAGCGGGCTACGTTTTAACTGTAACCCGCTTTTTTATAATATATTTACAGGGGCTTATTCTGCAGGCGCCGGGGCTAGGGCCGCCTCTGCTTTCAGTTCTGCCAAAATCTCATCGATTGCATCCACTTTTTGTTCGACTATCTCAAGCTTAAGATCATCAATGTCGAGCTTGGCGGCTTCGGCAAGATAGCTCTTTGCATTCTCAAGGTCGGCAACGGTTTCTTTGCTGGCAGCAACATCAGCTTTGTACATGAGGATCATCAGATCAATATCGTTTAAACGGGCTTGTGCAATTTGGCTGACTTCAGCTGAGGTTGCATATGACATCGCCTTGTTCAGATAAGCTCGGATGCCTTCAAAATCAGGCATACCCGGAACTTGAAGCAATGTATCGGCCTTTTCAACATAATAGTTTGAAATAAGCGGATATACATCTGCCTTGGAATAAACATCTTTTATGGTTTCAGGAGGTTGCGTTCCCGGAAGCATTATCAGCAGTTCTTCACCCATGGGTGAGAATTTGCCCTGCCAGATTTCAACTGTGCCATCGGATGGTTTAATGTAATATTTGTTACTGTTCATTGCGCTGGCAGCAATGATAAGTGCGATCAGAAGAACAAAAACAGCAGCAGCATATTTCATCGCCTTTTCCATGGGATCGTCAACCGTCGTGTCACCATCAGCCGGGGGACCACAAGCTATGGATACTTCCGGCTCGGCAACCTTTTCAGCATCGGTTTTTTCAGCAGTGAATTTTTTGACAGCGGCCTTTTCAGCAGCGGCTTTTTCGGCAGCAGCTTTTGCAGGAGCGGCCTTTTTCGCAGATACTTTTTTAGCACGAACTGCGGGTTTCTTTTTGGCTTTTGGAGCGGCCTTGGCTTTTGGAGCGGCTTTAGCTTTTTTCGCCGCTTTCTTGGTTTTTGATACAGCCTTTTTGGTTTTGACCGTCATCTCCTCATCTTTTTTCTTGGATGCACTTTTTTTCTTTTTGGACGTCGATTTGAGCAAACTGTTTTTTCCCATAAAAAACCTCTTCGAACTGCATTAGCGAATGCATTCCCTGTCACATTATAGCGCGGCTGCAGGGAGCTTCAATTTTGGTTTATGACGAATACCGTATATAAGATCAGAGATGTTTTGTAAACATTTTTTTGCATCATTCCGGATTTCGCGCAGGTTTAATCGGCCGGCTATCAATCCGATAATCCAGTTAGATTAAAAAGCTGAATGTTCGGGTTATTTCCTCAGAGGATTCTGCATGCAACGGATCAAATGTCCGCTCGGCAAAAGTGAGCTTTCCGGTCCTTTCTACAAAAACAACGGATGACGAGCGCGTTCCGTAATCAGGGCTTAAGATAAATAATGGAGAAAGCACGCGTTCCCAACTAAGGCCGACCCCGGTGTCCGGCAACATGTCATCGGAAGGAAAAGACCGGTCATTGAGTATGCTAAAAATATCTTCAATATCAATTGCTTGTTTACTATCAAGCAGAGTTCCAAAAGCAGTCTTTCCTTTTTCAACCTTTGGCCAGGGAGTGTCAAGCAGGTGGTTACACAGGCCGAAAAGACCGGGTTTTAACTTGTGAATGTTGTCTGCCATGTTTGAATAATAGAATAAGCCCGACTCGTCACCAACGATGAGGTTGAATCCATTGTAGCGGTGTCCGATGGTTTTGATATGATTCAGGTAGTTTTCCGGTGATTCTAATCCTTGCAAAAAATTACTGACAAGATGACCCCGGGAAGGGGCATTCTCATATCGCAGGGCAGGTTCGCGGTAATTGGTGATGGCTGCAATGCGCCCGGTTCGCGTTACACCGAGCCATACCCCGCTGCGCTTAAGGTCACGTCCGGCTAAGATATCCGGCATGTCGTTCCAGAAAGCCAGCGGTGCTGTAGGGCGGTCATAATATTCGTCCCGGTTTGCCGCCAGCACGATTCGATAGACCGGATGCATGTCATAAGATATGAGGAGCAGACACATTTTTTTATCACATACTGCGAGGTAATTACATGAGCAGTCCGGGGAGTTTTCGCAGTAAGACCGCTCAATGGATAATCATATTTTTTTATGAGAAATGCTCAGGGGCGCAGGCTTTCGTACAATGCAATGCCCACCGCGGTGGCAAGGTTCAGGCTGCGGATCGCTTCGGTAATGGGGATCTGGTAGGTGGCATGCTTATACCTGGATAGGATTGTTTGGGGAAGTCCTCTGG
>JABMQM010000655.1 GCA_013203195.1 Desulfobacteraceae bacterium
AACATGTGGATAACCGGTGTGATTGATGAAGATGAGATGAAAGAAGAATTTCCGCTACATTATAAAAAAATTATGAATGACCCTGAACTTAAGAAAATTTATATTAAAAGATAAGGATTCGAACACCATGGCCTCAAAAAAGAAAAACCCCCGGGATGTACCGGGCACATTGGCAGGTAGGGTTATTAATAAACTAATACTGTTGCCGACTTTGCTGGTAAAAACGCTTTATGTCCTGCCCTTTTTATTGTTCGGCCTGTGGCTGCTGCAACTGCTTTACTTCCCCCAGATTGAGGCCAGTAAATTACTTGAGGTTGCTACACATAAAGAAGAAGACCACCAAAATATATTCAAGGCGATTTTGCAGCAGAAAGATGCGGTCTCCCGCGGGCATTTTCACATGGTTGATAAGCATATTACCGAGCCGGAACATAATGCGCCGCTTTGTCTGACGTGCCATGGAACCTATCCCCACAGTAAGGAGAAAAAAGTGCGGGCCATATTAAATTTTCATACCGGTTTTATCGCCTGCGCGGTATGCCATGCCCGCAAAGAACCAGGGGATAAAAGTATTGATTTCATGTGGGTCGACCATGAGACCGGAAATATGACAACTAAGGTCAAAGGGGGATACGGTAAATATCCGGCCAAAATCTTTCCGGTACAAATCTTGGCCGCAGGCCAAAAAAAGATTTTCAGGCCGGTCGATGATAAAATGGCCCAGCAGTATTTATTGCATAAGGATCAATATACTCCCGACCAGGTTGCCCAGGTAAAAATAAAGCTCCATGAAGGTATTTCACCAAAACCGGTGTTCTGTTCCGATTGTCATCAAGAAGACGGCTATCTTGATTTTGCCAAAATAGGCTTTTCCATGCAGCGAATTAATCACTTGAATTCTACCGAAGTTGTCGGTATGATCGAAAAATATAAGACGTTTTATCTTCCCTCTGAAATTGACTTCGGAGTTGAAAAATCCTTCGAAAAATAAAATCGTTTTTCGATTTTATAAAGCGCGCCGGCGCGCTTGAAGAAAATGAAAAAAAAACATTTTGCGATTCTGCCGATTATTGCATGTTTTTTGATATCTTGGGCAATAAACAGCGCCTTTGCCCTGGATGAGGGCGGTTGCCTCACCTGTCACCAGTATCCCGGCCTGGTAAGACTTGCAAAAAAGAACGGGGTAAAAGCACTTCATATTGATGAAGATAAATATTTCAGTTCGCCCCATGGCAAAATACGCTGCGCAGAATGCCACATTACCGTGGAAAAGGTCCCCCACGCCGGTGAGACCGAAGTCGACTGTACCACCAAATGCCATCAAGGCGGTAAAGAGAAAAAACTGCCTGCCAACTATCAGTCAACGCTAAAGGGTTTCCACAAGCAAGAACAATCTTATATCAGCAGTCTGCAGGATGAATCGTCATGCCGGGTCTGCCATCCCTTATATCCCCATAGCGAAAATACTCTGGTAAGGGGTTTTCTTAACCTGCATGCCGGGTTTATGTTCTGTGAAGTCTGCCATATCAACAGAAATAACTTTAATAATCTGTCTTATGAATGGGAAAGCTCTGAAAATGCCGAGTTCAGCGGCATACCTTTCGGAACGCATTATAATCCGCAGACCAAGAAAGCCCTGAAGCATTCTTTACATTTTTTTTCCAGAATAGCCGCCGTTGAGACCAAAAATGGGAAAAGGCACGCGCTGATGAACACCGGGGACACTGCCAAGGCTAAAGCGTTTGTTCTAAAAGAAAAAAACCTGAATCCTGATGAAAAAAAGAACAAATTAACATATTTTCACCGGGATATTGAGAAAAAAGAGATCAGTGTGGCCTGTGATGAATGCCATTCTACCAACAGTATCCTCGATTTTAACAAATTAGGGTTTGATCAGAAAAAGACCAAAGATCTGATATACCTGAATATTAAAGGCCTGGTGATGAAATATAAAACCTTTTACTTCCCGAAGCTTTTTTGATAGTTAAGGAACAGGTTAGCCACTAAGACACAAAGGCACAAAGAAGGGACATGCATTATAAATCTTTTATCACGCCTGTCCGCCGTACAGGACTTTGGCAGGCGGGAAAGCACGAAGATACAAAAGCACGAAAACTATTTTACTTTGAAAAGCAACCGACTAAAGACCGCTGAGCCTTATCCGGGTATATCTACAAATCACTCCTGCGTTTATTTCTTATTGCTATCGATACTATTTTTTATCTTCCCAGGCCCTGCTTTCGGGATAAGACTTGTCAACGTAAAACATCTTTTTGATATTACCGGCAAGCTCAACGCCCCCAGTGATGTTGCCGTATCTGCCGATGGACTGGTATATGTCGTCGACGGCGTCAACAACCAAATCAAGGTGTTTGACCGCAACGGCAAATCAGTATCATCCTTTGGACGCCAAGGTTCCGGGAACGGTGAATTCAGATCCCCGCTGGGAATCGACATTGACCGTGCCGGCAATATTTATATTGCCGACTCCGGAAACCACAGGCTGCAGATTTTCAACCGCTGGGGCAACTATAGCGCCCAGATTAAAATCCCCCCCAACAATAAAAAACCCGCAGACCCGACCGACGTCGCCGTTGATGACTCCAGGAACAGGTGTTATATCGTCGATAACGATAATCACCATATCCTGGTCTATGACCTTGCAACTTTTAAGTTGCTCAACACCTACGGCTCGCCCGGCACGGATAAGCGTGCCTTCAGGTATCCCTTTTTTATAACCCTGAATAAAGAAAAATACCTCTATATCGTCGATGTCATCAATACCAGAGTGCAAGTACTGAACCCTGAGGGCCTGTTTGTAGCCTTTGTCGGCGGCTGGGGTGTTGAAAAGGGAGAATTTTTCAGACCTAAAGGGGTTGCCGTTGACAAGCAGGGCAGAGTCTTTGTCAGTGACAGCTACATGGGGGTTATTCAGGTGTTCGATTCGAACGGCAACTTTTTTGCGGTAGTGGGCGACCCGGCCAAAAAGGCGGTTAAAAAATTTCAGACCCCCGTCGGTATATTTATCGACAAAGAGATGCGGCTTTATGTTGTCGAGATGTTCGCCAACAAGGTCAGTGTCTATAGCATCGAAAAATAATATCGTGTCACGATTTTATGAAACTCCCGCCCCGCTGAAAGCGTTACGGGATCTAATAAGCAAAAGGGTAAAATTCCTATCCCCGTAGCCCCTTAAAAAAACGGGAATTCCGGCCGGAGAGCATTGTCTGGAAACTGTTTTCATTGGAATAGATCCGCGTGACTTCCGGTTCGTACGAGACACAGCTCACTCCCCTCAATTCGGTAGATCAACAGCCAATCTGGTTCAATATGACACTCACGGAAGTCCTTTAATGTGCCTTTCAACCTGTGGTCCCTGGTTGCCACCGGCAGTTTTTCCCCTTCAACCAATAGCTGTATAATGGTTTTAAGCTTCTCAAAATCCTTGTGTCGTTTTTTTAGTCGCTTGACATCTCGTTTGAACTGAGCATCGCGTCTGATTGATCGCATCGTTCAAATTCCAAGGTCATCAAATAATTCTTCAGCGGAAGAAAAGGCTTTTCCTTTGCCCTGCCTTGCATTTTCAATGGCCTTCATTGTTTTTTCATTGGGAATCTGAAGTTCAAACGGCAGCCCCCGCTGGGCTATAATCTGCCGATAGTAGAGCTCAAATGATTTTGAAACGGACAATCCCAATGCTTTAAGAATGGCTTCGGCCTCTTTTTTAATTTGTGGATCAATTAATGCCCTGGCTGTGGCAGTTTTCGTTGTTCCCATAGACACCTCCATCTTCTTTTATAGCATATAATATGCCATGACGACTGTTATGTCAACAATGCATGTAGCACATGCAAAGACAAGATCACGATCCTGATGGCCTCTTTTTGTTTAAATTCTCCCACGAAGTTAGTGACAAAAAAGAAATAAGGTAGATATTTAACTTTTACTTTAAAATAGCGAAGGTTTATCCGCCTTTGGAGAATCCCGCTCGGCGGGGACTGCAAAAGTGTCATAAAATCGTAACACTTTTTGGATTTTTCTTGACAGTCTATGCCACCATGTGGCACTTAAGTATTGGTCTTTAACATCGATGGTTTCGTAAAAAGTCAAGATTTCAACTTGTGAACTCATATGGACAGCACGGAATTCAAACATTTCCGGAAAAAATTGAAAAAGACCCAGCGGCAGATGGCCCAGCTTCTGGGAACGTCTATCAAGGCGATCCACAGCTATGAGCAGGGCTGGCGATCCATACCGCCCCATGTGGAACGGCAGATATTTTTTTTGATTTCCAAGATTGTAAAGAAAAAAGGAGACCAAAGGCCCTGCTGGGAAGTAAAAAAATGTCCGCCCGAGTTTAAAGAAGAATGTCCGGCCTGGGAGTTTAAGGCGGGCCAATTATGCTGGTTCATTTGCGGAACAATTTGTGACGGCGTCGTTCATCAAAACTGGAAAGAGAAGATGAAAGTTTGCCGGTCCTGTGACGTTTTCAAATACTTGCTGTAAATTGAAGCTCCCTGTAGTCCCGCTTTAGCACGATTCGCCTGCAAGTAATTTTATCGGCCTTTCAATTCGCTAATGAAACCCATTTACGGTTAATATCGGAAAATTATCTTCGTATTTTATCACATATACGTATATAATTAAGGTAAAACGTTTTGTTTAAATTCGTTGGAGGTTCAACATGAATCAAAAGAAAGAACGCCGCTTTCACACCCGGGTTATTCACGCCGCCCAGTCGCCGGAAGACTGGCAGGGCGCAACATTGCCGCCCATATTTCAGACAGCTTCTCATCGCCATATCACCGCAGATGATCTGAGCCAGACTTTCTCCGGCAAAAAGACTGACCACATTTACATGCGGCTTACAAATCCCACCAATCGCATCCTGGAAGAAAAAATGACTGCCCTTGAGAGCGGCCTCGGGGCCGTGGTTATGTCTTCGGGCATGGCGGCCATTACCAATGCCTGCATGGCACTGCTGCGTGCCGGCGATGAGTTTGTGGCCGGAAACTCTCTTTTTATGTCCACATATATTTTATTCGCCAACGTCTTTAAAAAGTATGACATTACTGCGCGTCTGGTCGAATCGACGGACTTGGAGGCCATGGAAAAGGCCATCAATCCTAAAACACGCTTTTTATATTTGGAAACCATCGGCAACCCCAAGATGGATATTCCGGACCTTGCCGCTGCGGCCGAAATGGCCCACCGACATGGACTCCCCCTGCTGGTGGACAGCACCCTGGCCACACCCTACCTTTGCCGTCCCTTGGAATTAGGTGCCGATGTGGTGATACATTCCACTACCAAATACTTAAGCGGGCACGGTGATGCTGTCGGCGGCGTTGTTATTGACGGCGGCAGTTTTGACTGGTCACAAAAACGCTTCCCTGATTTTATGCCTTTTATCGAACGCAAAGGGCCCCTGGCCTATCTTGATAAAGTCTGGCGGGAGCATCACATTAATTTCGGAACCACTCAGGCTCCCTGGCACTCCTATCTGACAATGATCGGGCTGGACACCCTGGCTTTGCGTATGGAACGGCACATGGAGAATACTATCCAGGTAGCACGCTACCTCCGGGCAAGACCTGAAGTGTTGTGGGTTAATTATCCGGGGCTGGAGGATCACCCTTCCCATGACATGGCCCGCAACTTGTTTAAAGAAAAGGGCTTCGGCGGGATGTTGACCTTTGGTCTCAAGGATCAGGACGCCTGTTTTAAACTCATCGACAGCCTGCGCTTAATCTATCATTTGGCCAACCTCGGTGACTGTAAGACTCTGGTAATTCATCCCTATTCATCACAATACGTTGCATTTGACGAGCCCACCCGGGAAAAACTATCCATTACTCCCGATATGATCCGCCTTTCGGTGGGTATCGAGGCCCAAGAAGACATCTGTGAGGATCTGGGACAGGCCTTAGACAGCCTTTGAATCCGATATTGCATAGATCTTCAATTCTGAAGTTGGCAGTAATGTAACAATTTAGAGCTGATTGTTGATTGATGATTGACGGTTTTAGGAATTAAATAATATAGAATACAAATGACCTTTTATCGACAATCGCAAATCGACAATCGCAAATCGACAATCCAAATATGAGTGAATATATAGAACATGATCAAAGCGGAATCTCGGTGGGGATTGTAGAAAAACAGGTTTGCACCTTTGCGGAGCCACCCCATGAAATGATCCTGGAATGTGGTGAAAAATTAGGTCCCATATCGATTTCTTACGAAACATACGGCAAATTAAACCAAGATAAAAGCAATGTTATTCTTGTGTGTCATGCCCTTTCAGGAGATTCCCACGTGGCCGGCTATTACAGCAAGGATGATCCCAAACCCGGCTGGTGGGACATCATGGTCGGCCCTGAAAAAGGTATCGATACCGACAAATATTTTGTCATCTGTTCCAACATCCTGGGAAGCTGTATGGGGTCTACCGGTCCCTGCAGCTACAACCCTAAAACTGTTGAACCTTACGGGCTTGATTTCCCGGTGGTCACCATCGGTGATATAGTCAGTGCCCAGAAGGCACTGCTGGATCATTTGGGAATCAATAAGATCCTGGCAGTCATCGGCGGTTCCATCGGCGGGATGCAGGTTCTGGAATGGTGTCTCAGATATCCGGACATGGTCGTTTCCGCCATCCCCCTTGCCACTACCATGAAACACTCGGCCCTGGCGATTGCGTTTAACGAGGTGGCCCGGCAGGCGATCATGGCCGATCCCAACTGGAACAACGGCAACTATTATGCCGGCCCCAAGCCGGATCTCGGCCTGGCTGTTGCCCGCATGATCGGTCATATCACCTACCTTTCAGACGAGTCCATGCGCATTAAATTCGGACGCCGCTTGCAGGACAAAAGCGATCTTTCTTTCAATTTCGATGCCGATTTTCAGGTGGAGAGCTATCTGCGCTATCAGGGCGCCAAGTTTGTAGATCGTTTTGATGCCAATTCTTTTCTTTTTATTACCAAGGCTGCCGATTACTATGATCTGGAAAAACAGCACGGATCAGGATCTGCGGTCAAAGCCTTTGCCAAAGCCAAAGCCCGCTTTCTGATTGTATCCTTTACGTCCGACTGGCTTTATCCGACCTACCAGTCCAAAGAAATGGTAACGGCCATGAAAAAAAACGGCCTGGATGTAAGCTTTTGTGAAATCGAAGCCGAATGGGGGCATGATGCTTTTCTCTTGCCCAGTGAGCGTCTGTTCACTCTGGTCAAAAGCTTTTTAGAATCCGTCTATAAGGAAAATCGAAAACAGCCCAATGCGTTACGATCTTAAGATAATAGCTTCCTGGATTGAACCGGGATCAAAGGTGCTCGATCTTGGTTGCGGTGAAGGGGATCTGCTGCACTTTTTAAAGCAAAAAAAGCAGGTCGCCGGAACCGGAATCGAGCGGCGTGAAGCCAGAGTTGCCCGTTGCATTGAAAAGGGGCTTTCAGCTCTCCAGGGCGACATCAACGCAGAAGTCCTGGATTACCCGGACAACTCCTTTGATTATGTCATTTTGAGTCAAACCCTGCAGCAAGTCTATGAACCGGCGGGTTTAATCCGATCTTTGCTTAGAATCGGGAAAAAAGGAATCGTCAGCTTTCCCAACTTCAGCTATTGGACCATACGTCTGCAGCTGCTGCTGTCCGGCTATGCTCCCATAACCCGGCAGCTCCCTTACGAATGGTACGACACCCCCAACATCCGGGTCATTACCATCAAGGATTTCAGGAAGTTTGCCAGAGAGGTCGATTTTAAAATCATTAAAGAGGTGGCCATCAACACCCGCAATAATGGCAAAATTGGTAAAACCATCAAATTTATGCCCAACCTGTGCGCCACATATGGCATATTTTTGATTGGAAAATAAGGCCCGTTCAGGGTTCAGAAGTTCAGCCGCCTACGCTGAAGCTACGTCGCGCCAAGAGGTTCGGGGCTAGTTTGTAAAGGTTAACAAAAACAACCCTGAACGGGGAACCTTGAACCTGTGAACGCTTACGAAAAACAACCCTGAACGGGGAACTCTGAACCTGTGAACGCTTACGAAAACATCCCTGAACGGAGAACCTTGAACC
>JABMQM010000656.1 GCA_013203195.1 Desulfobacteraceae bacterium
CCCTGACATATTAACCTCCTACCCTCAATGAGCGGAAACAAAATTGTAATGTATTTATTGCAAAAGCTTCTGTTCTTTCTTTGCGAACCTTTATATACGAGTTTTATCCGCCTCTGGCGTGGTCACACGGTTTAAAATATGATTATGCATTGAGCGATCTTACAACGAAAACTTCTAACCCGGCCCGAAAAACCAGGCTTTCCATGATGAAATTTTCTGATACTTCACAAAATTTCATCCAGACAGTCCACCAGAGAATCTATCTCTTTTTTTCCAATGGTCAGCGGGGGAATAAAACGCAAAATATTCTCCTGGATGCAGTTAATCATAAATCCTTTTTCCAGGCACACGTTGACAATCGGCGCCCCTTCCATTTTCAGCTTCATCCCCAGCAGCAGGCCAAGCCCGCGAACATCCACGATTGATTCGTGTCTGCTTTTCAACCACAAAAGCCTTTCCTTAAAATAGGCTCCGATTTTACCGCAGTGATCAACGATTTTTTCTTCGTCAAGCACTTTGACAACTTCAAGTGAAGCTGCGGTCACAACCGGCGTACCGCCGAATGTTGAAGCATGAGAACCGGCTCCAAACGCCTCGGCCACATCTTCTACGGCCAGCATGGCTCCGATGGGCAGTCCGTTGCCAAGGGCCTTGGCCAAGGTCATAATATCCGGTTCAACGCCGAAATGTTCATACGCAAAGAGCCTGCCGGTACGTCCGATGCCGGTCTGAATTTCATCAAATATCAGGAGTGCACCGGTTTCATCACACAACTGCCTGACCCTTTTAAGGTATTCGGGGTCCGGGCAGCGCACGCCGCCTTCACCCTGAATCGGCTCGATGAGAACGGCACACGTCTTTGCATCGATTTTATTCTGCAAGGCATCAATGTCGTTAAACGATACAAAATCAAAACCCTCCAAGACAGGCTCAAAACCCTTCTTTATCTTGTCCTGGCCGGTAGCGGAAAGGGTAGCCATGGTGCGTCCGTGAAAAGATCTCTCCATGGATATGATCCGGAAGCGTCGGTTTTCACCCTTTTCCTTGAAGTATTTTCTGGCCAGTTTTATGGCGGCTTCATTGGCCTCAGCCCCGCTGTTGCAGAAAAAAACCCGGTCCGCAAAACTGTTCTTGACAAGCCAGGCTGCAAGCTCAACCTGGGGAACCGTATAGTAGAGGTTGGAAACATGCAAAAGGGTTTCCGCCTGTGTGGCAAGTGCCTTTGAAACCCTTGGGTGTGCATGGCCGAGGTTGCATACGGCTATCCCGGCAACAAAATCGGTGTAGCTTCGGCCTTCTGTATCCCAGAGTGTGCATCCCTTGCCTTTGGTGATCACAACGGGAAATCTTGTGTAAGTCTTGGCGATAACATGCTCTGCTTGATCGATTATCTCTTTTTTCATACCGTAACCTCGGTTCCAATACCCCTATCGGTAAAAAGCTCCAGCAGTAAGGCATGGCGTTTTTTACCGTTGATGATATGAGCTTTTCCAACCCCGTTTTTCAGGGCCTCTAAAGCACACTCGATTTTTGGAATCATGCCTCCTGAAACAGTTTTTTCTTCGACCATTTTATGAATGTCCTGGGAATTGATTGAAGAAATAAGTTCTTCTGAAGCATTCAGAACTCCATCAACATCCGTAAGAAATATAAGACGCCCGGCGGAAAGGGCCATGGCTATCCTGCCGGCTACAAGGTCCGCGTTAATATTATAGGTTTCACCAGCATCTCCCGCACCAATCGGCGCAATAATAGGTATAAAACCATTCTGTGTAAGCGTATTAATGATACCGGGATTGACTTTCTCAACCTGCCCCACCAGCCCCGGATCGATTATTTCGGGCGGCTTGTCTTCATCCTCCTGGTAAACGATATGGAGCTTCTTTGCAAAGATCAGCCCTCCGTCTTTGCCGCTCAAACCCACAGCCTGGCCCCCCTGCTGATTAATCTGGGCCACGATGGATTTGTTGACTTTACCGCCCAGAACCATTTCCACAACGTCCATTGTCGCCTCATCTGTTAGACGCATCCCCCTGACAAACTTGGGGTGCATTCCCATGCGTTCAAGTACAGAATTAATCTGCGGTCCGCCGCCGTGCACAACAACCGGGTTCAAACCTATGAATTTCATTAAGGTGACGTCACGGGCAAAATCTTCCTTCAACTGTTCGTCTACCATAGCATGCCCCCCGTACTTGATCACGATGGTCATGCCATAGAAACGCCGTATATAAGGA
>JABMQM010000068.1 GCA_013203195.1 Desulfobacteraceae bacterium
AAACCAGAGAATTAATCGGGTTATTACTCGTTTTAGGTGTGCTGATAGCCGGGTGCGCCTCATTTGACCGGACCCAGCCCAATATCAGCATTTTGTCTGCAGGCGGATCCCCACTGGACGACAATGCAGCCTCCGCGGAAAGGGTGCTGGCAGCCATCGCGGAACGCAACGCCCTGTTGTTTGAAGAATTAGGCAAATTGCCCGAGTTGCAAGACAGTATTAACGACCGGGAGTTGGCGGCACTAAAGCACTTTAGCACGCTTTACGGCGAAAATACCTCGCGTTTTGATCTGGTGTTCAGTCAAATGTACAGAATCGGTAAACCAGAGGTGCGAAAATACTGCACTCCTTTGCAGGCGCTGTTCTGGCTTTTGGAAGATGGGCAGCTCCAACCGGCCCGGAAGATTGTAGCGCATTACAGCCTCGAATACCTTCTATGCACTACCTGGCCCACTGCGAACCTCTACGACATTTCATGGCCCTCCGGGAAAATCAAGAAAGCGGCCAAAGGCTGCGAATCTACGGGTTCCAAGACCAACCCCTATATTCTAACCCACTCTTTGGATTTGGCCGGCTATTATCTGCTGAAGAAGACCGATGACCCCGAGGCTTTCGAATACGGAGGCGATGACAATGATTCCAATTTCATGCACATTAAAACCCGTCGATGGGGCAACTTCAAAGATGTTGTCGATCGCCTGAACGCCCCCGTGCTGATCGATTTTTATGAACGCCACAACTTGCGCTATGACTACTACCTGGGTGCGCGGCGGTCCAACCGCACGGTATTTGAATCCAAACGGGCAAATTGTGTGGACACCACCCAGCTTACAGTATACTGTCTGCAACGCGCAGGCTACAGGGCTGAAGGGCTTTCCGTGCCGCCGGAGGGGCGTACACCGGCGGACGCCCACCTGGTCACCAAATTCTATGTCCGGGGCCGCATCTTTATCATGGACAACGGCCGGTCGGACCCCAAGGGAATTGCCGGTCCGCTCAACTCCATCGAAGGGACTCCTTACTGGTTGAACTATTAGTACCCGTTCAGAGGTTCAGCCGTCTTCGCTGAAGCTACGCCGTGCCAAGGGGTTCAGAGGTTCTGGGTTTAGGATTTAGGTTCTGGGGTTCTGGGGTTCGAGTGAAATACTTTAAAATATCTTCTTTTAACCGCAGATACACGCAGATGAACACTGAATAAATTTTTCATCGCCAAGACGCATAGAGCGCAAAGGCTTAATTTCTTTTTTTACTTTACGCTAAGCCCCGCTAATCCTAGCGGGATAAAAGGGCGTAAAGCAAAAAGGGATAGCCCCTGAAGGGGCAAATACACCATTGTGCCAATCAACACTATGCAGCAGAATAGCTTAAAAACTATTATCGTCCCGCATACAGCGGGAGTAGTTTTCGGCCAAAGGCCCGAGCTGTTTATAGAGAATCGTCATCTCTCGGTTCTCTATAAAAATGTCTTCTCTGAGTTCTCTGTGTCTCGAACGAGCGTAGCAAGTGGGCGGTGATTATTACAAATTACTCACCGGTGCTGTCTTGGGAATCGAGATAGGAGCGCAGATTAACGCCGGAATTTTGCAAGCTTAGTTTTTTGCGGATATTTTTGCGATGGGTTTTAACCGTATAGAGGGATACGCTGAGATGCCGGGCGATTTCATTGCTTGACATCCCGTTTTTTATTAAAGAAGCAATCCGCATTTCACTGGCGGAAAGAGAAGCGCTGATTTTGTCTTCGCCCAGACCGGAGGTCAGATTTTCAAGAAAGCCCGTCAAAAGATCCAGATCTTCCCTGTATTTTTCAAGCCTTCTGGCATGATAGAGCTTTTCAATAATAGGTAAAATAAGGGTCTTTGTTTTTTGGAGTATCCGCTTTTCCGCTTCCTTGCGGCTTTTCTCAAGATTCCTGGCCAGCACCGAAAGAGCAGAATTGGTATCAAGCAGCATTTCGTTTACATTCTCAAGCTCCAATTTACTGTCCACAAGTTCCCGGCGCTTTTGTTCCAGCTCTTTTACCTTTTTTTCCAATATTGCGCCGGACTCTCTGAGCAGTATCTCAGATTGCCACTTGGCACCCAGCGCCGCGGCAAAATGACGGATCTCCTGAACGTGAAACGGTTTTTGAACATACAGGATTTTATCTAACGGCGGTATGCGCTTCGCAATTTCTTGAGGCATAACATCCAGCAACCCGGTTACGATGACGAAATTTACATAAGGGTCTATCTTGCGGATCTCTTCGCCTACAGAAAGGCCGTCAGGACCGGAGCCTAAATTCAAGTCCAGAAAAACTACGGCAAAGGGATCATCAGCATCCGCCGTCTTTTGTATGGCTTCAAGCGCTTCATCTCCCTGCCGGCAGAGCGTCACATCAAAACCCGGTCCAAAATTGGGCCGGTCATTCACATGACTTAGAGCCTGATAGTAAATCTCCAAGATATCCGGCTCGTCATCGACTGCCAGGATGCGCAATCGCTTTATATGGTTTTCACTCATTTATTTAAAACAATTTTTATAAAAGTTCGCCACTAAGACACAAAGGCACTAAGAAAGAATAATCAATATATCCCTTGTCTCTTTGTGCCTTTGTAGCAAATATTTTTGGTTACCCGCTTCAGTTTTAATGCAGACGGAATCTCCGTTACGCTACAACCGGCCTGTCCCGCTCTCGGGGCCTGTCCGGGTTAGAACAACGTAAAACTGGTCTGGACATAATGAAAATGTTCCTTCTTGCCTTCTATGTGATCTTTCGGTATCCCCAGGTCATATTTAAATGTAAACCAATCCTTGTAATACAATCGAAACCCGCCCCCATAACCGGTAAGACTTGCATCGCTGATTTCACCTGGCAGGGCGCCGGCATCTACTGTCCAAACCTGGCCGTGATCAGCAAAGAGCACAAACTGCACCAACTGCGACACCCGTTGTCCAAAAAGGTTCTTTTCGGCCAAAAACGGGGGGGCGAACATGAGTTCAGCAGAAACGGTATACCCTTGATCCCCTAAAAACAGTGCTGGATCGTATCCCCTGACAGACCCGTAGCCACCCAGGCCGACCTGTTCAATGGTCAGCAGTCTTTTATCCGTAATTTGGGCGGCGCCTCTAAGCATAATATTGGTATAACCGTAAACCTTCTGGATGCGCGCCATATTAAGCACCCATTTGTCCCAAGATTGATCTTCGGTATTGGTGCGGCTGGTAGCCAATTTTTCATCACGTTCAACCTGACCCCATTGATATGATAAGGAAACAATGTTTTTGCCTAAGAACCGATCCAGACTGTCGTAATCTAATGTCACATTATACACATCTTCTTGGTCAAGGCTTCGGGGCTGCTGCAAGATAATGTTTTTACTAAACTTGTCAGTCCAA
>JABMQM010000069.1 GCA_013203195.1 Desulfobacteraceae bacterium
ATTCGGAGCAAGGTTGGATTCAATGCCGAGGTCGTATCCAAAGCGGGCTACCGAGTTAGGTCCCAGCATTTCGATGAGTCTGACTGCGGGGATATTCTTTGACATTGAAAGCGCCATTCTGAGCGTCATTTCACCTTGATAACTTTTGGAAAAATTTTTCGGCTGCCATTCTTTTTTGTCAAAACCTTTAAAAGCCACCGGTGCGTCCAATATGATCGTATTCTGGGGAAAACCCTGCTCTATAGCATGAGCATAAATAATTGATTTAAAAGCAGATCCTGGTTGTCTGCGGGCAGCAACAGCCCTGTTAAAAGGGCTGTTGAAAAAATCCTTGCCCCCTACCATGGCCAAAATTCCTCCGGTATATACATCCAGGCTTACCAAGGCGGCTTGGGGGTCAGGATCTATTATTTTGTTTTGTTGCATACGGGTCTCAAGGGCTAAAAGTCCTTTTGCGACGGAGCGCTCTGCCGCTTTTTGCAGCTCGAAAACTAACGTTGTAGAAACGGTGAGTCCTCCTTTATAGAGTAGCGATGACCCTAATGTCTCTTCAAGAAGTTCTTTGACATATTCTACAAAGTAAGGTGCTTTGATCGAAATTTTATCTTTTTTGCCCGTATTCAATGGCTCTTTTAAGGCTTCAAGATAAGCTGCTGCAGTGATGATGCCGGTATCTTTCATCTGCTTTAAGACCGTGTTGCGGCGTTTTACGGACAGCTCTTCGTTGACCAGAGGGGAGTATCGGGAAGGTGCTTTGGGCATGCCTGCAATCAGAGCGCATTCGGCCAAATCTAAGTCTTTAACCGCTTTTCCAAAAAATATACCGGCGGCAGACTCAACACCGTAGGCACTGCTGCCAAAATATACCTGATTAAGATATAATTCTAAAATTTCATCTTTTGTATAACGGCGTTCCAACTGAAAAGCTAAAATCGCTTCCTTAATTTTACGTACAATGGTTTTGCGAGAAGTCAGAAAGAGGGTCTTGGCCAATTGCTGGGTAATAGTACTGGCACCTTCGACAAATTCTCCTGCCTGTATATCCCTGACAATGGCCCTTAGAATTCCTTTCAGATCGACACCGCTGTGTTTATGAAAGCTCCTGTCTTCGGTGGCAATCAGGGCTGCTTTAAGGTAATGTGGTATAAGTTTTAAAGGAACCGGTTTTCTTTTTTGAACAAACAGTTCAGCCAGCAGGACTTTGTCGGCGGAGTAAATTCGTGTGACAGCGGAGGGTGTGAAACTTTCCAGACTGCGGATTTGCGGGAGATCGTGGGTGAAAGCAAGAAAGGCGCCGGCTATTATCCCAAAAACAGTTCCGGCGATCAGGATAAGAAAAATAACGGCGTTTTTTTTATTTAAACGAAATTTGAGCATGCTTGACTATTCCTGTTATAGATTGCTAACATCAACTGAGTTGCCATTCGGAAACGGCCTTTTCAAACTGGAATCTAATTTTACGACGCCATCAAAGTTAAGGAGAATCAAATTGACCCATCATCACCACAACCATGAGATACACAGTACTTTATCATTTGATGAGAAAATGATCAAACTTCTTAAGCACTGGATAAAGCATAATGACGATCATGCTGCAACATACAGGGATTGGGCACAAAAAGCAAAGCAGAAGGGCAGGGATGAAACAGTATCTTTGCTGGAAGATGCCGCAGCAATGACCGAAAGGACCAGCAAGTTGTTTGAAGAGGCTGTCGCAAGCGTTAAACCCTTGAGCGAAAGCCGATGACACCCCATCTCCCGCGTTGCCAAAGGCTCGCAGTAGCTTACTACGGCTTCACCCTTGGACAGCTTGACGTAGTGAAACGGAGATCCCGCTATCGGGAGATCTGGGGCATCATCGACTTTAGCTCAATGAGGGTTACACCACGATAAATTTCTGGATGGACACTAACAAGGAAAAAGCCATGAAAATCAGAAGTTGTGTATTTTGTTTGATGATGTTGCTGCTGTTTGCTTCAATTGCATGGGCCCGGAACAAGCTGGAAAGCAACATAGACGATCAGGTGGCGGTTGAAGTTACCGTTTACAACTCGAATCTTGGCCTAATCAAAGATATCCGCCAAGTAGAACTCCCTGAAGGGCAGGGTGAGTTAAGATTCATGGATGTTGCCTCCCATATTTTGCCGGTGACTGTTTATGCAAAATCACTGGATTATCCGGAGGTGTTTGGGGTGCTTGAGCAAAATTACGAGTATGATCTTATGAATGCCGATAAACTGCTCGATAAGTATGTAGGTAAAAAGATCAAGATCATCGACTGGAATCAATTCAAAGACAGAAAGGATGCTGTCACGGCGATTTTGCTGAGCAACAATCAGGGACAGATTTACAAAATTAACGATGAAATATATTTAGGTCATCCGGGATATAAAGTTCTTCCCCAGCTCCCCGAAAACCTTATCGCCAACCCTACGCTGGTCTGGCTTTATCAAAACAAAGCCCGCAAAAATCACAAGCTTGAAGTCTCCTATCTGACGGAAAATATCAACTGGAAGGCCGACTATGTCCTGGTTCTCAATCAGGCGGATACGGCTGCAGATATTTCCGGGTGGGTTACTCTGGATAATAGAAGCGGGGCGATTTACAGGGACGCCCGTTTAAAGCTGGTGGCAGGAGACGTGCATCGGGTCGAGAAAAAGATCAAAGCCGGGCGTTTCGCCATGGAGACGATGATGGCAGACAGCGGCAAGCAGTTTAAAGAAAAAGCGTTTTTTGAATATCATATCTACGATCTGCAGCGCAAAACGACCATCAAAAACAGGCAAAAAAAACAACTGCGACTGCTTGAGTCAGCGCATATACCCGTTAAGAAAGAATTCCAGGTTAACGGACAGGGTCTTTTGTTGACTGGAAAATATCGGGCGCAAAAGTACAGACAACCGGTTGATGTCAATATTACATTTAAAAACAACAAAGAGAGCAAACTGGGAATACCGCTGCCGGCTGGAGTTATGCGCTTTTACAAACAGGATCATGAAGGCAGCCTCCAGTTTATCGGCGAGGATAAAATAGAACATACGCCCGAAAACGAAGACGTCAAACTTAAAATCGGCGAGGCTTTTGATGTGGTTGTCGAGAGGGTCCAAACCGAGTACAAGCAAATTTCCACAAGCCTGCATGAATCCGCCTGGGCCATTACCCTCAAAAACCACAAAGCCGAAGACATCATTGTCAGCATTGTGGAACCGTTATCCGGCAACTGGCAAGTGGTCAAAAGCAGCTTGCCCTACAAAAAAATAGATGCCTTTACCATCAGGTTTGACATCCGCATTCCCAAAGGCGAGACGGCCGCGGTAACTTACAGTATCAGGGTGGGTTTGTAATTTAGCTTTAAATAAGGAGCTATTTATTATGACCAAGACGACATCCCAGCAAGGTATGCTCCACCGGTTTTTCCCCTTTTTAACATGGATGAAGGGGTATCAAATATCAAGTTTTCGCAGTGATGCACTTGCCGGAGTGACGGTTGCGGTAGTGCTCATCCCCCAGGCAATGGCCTATGCCATGCTGGCCGGTCTGCCTCCGGTTTACGGACTCTACGCGGCGGCGGTTACACCACTTATCGGGGCTCTGTGGGGCAGTTTGCGGCAGTTGGCTACCGGTCCTATCGCGATTATGAGCCTGCTGGTCCTAACCACACTCACCCCCATGGCGGAGCCCGGCAGCAAAGAGTTTGTTGAACTCGCCTTTCTGCTCGCCCTTATGGTGGGTGTTTTGTATATTGCCATTGGAGTATTTCGCCTGGGTTTGGTAATGTCCTTTATTTCGCATTCAGCAGTAAAAGGATTTACCGCCGCCGCCGCCCTAATTATCATTGCAACCCAGCTCCCTCACTTTTTAGGCATCAGTGTGACCCGGCATGAATACATCCTGCCAAGACTGATAGAGATTGCAAAAGGCCTGCCGAACTTACACATCTCGACCTTTGCTGTCGGTCTGCTGGCGATGGGACTTATCTTTGGCGTTCAAAAACTCCGCAAGACTTTACCCGCGGGGCTGATCGCACTGGTTGCGGCCACCATTGCAATTGTAGTATTCGAATTGCATCTAAAAGGCGTAGCCATCATAGGCAAGGTTCCCAGCGGGCTGCCGCATCCCATGGTGCCGCCTCTGAATTTTGAAATCATCAGCTCCCTGCTGGGCCCGGCCGTTGTAATCGCACTGGTGAGCTTTGCCGAAACATATTCTGTCGGCAAAGCCATTTCCTCCCAAACCAAGCAGAAGGTGAATGTCGACCAGGAGTTTATCGGTCAGGGGCTGGCCAATCTTATCGGTTCTTTTTTCCAGAGTTATCCGGTAAGCGGTTCATTCTCCCGCACGGCAATTAATTTTGCAACCGGCGCGAAAACAGGTATATCCAGTGTGATTTCCAGCCTGAGTGTGATTTTGGCTTTGTTGTTTTTGACACCCCTGTTTACCTATATTCCCAAGGCGGCACTTGCTGCGCTTGTAATCAGTGCCGTGCTGCTGCTGTTTAATCCCAAAGAAGTATTTGTGCTCTGGAAAAAAAATCGCAACGACGGGATTGTGGCTGTGACGGTTTTTGTGCTGGCACTTTTAACAAAACCCGATTATGCCCTGCTGATCGGTGTAATGATTTCACTGATGTTCTTTTTGTGGATGACGATGCATCCGCGTATCGTGCGCATTACCAAGGATCCCGAGCTGAACATGTTTGTTAATGCCGACACTCTTGATAAACCGAGCTGCCCGCAGATCCTGCAACTGCGCTCTGACAATGCTATCTATTTTGCCAATGCCGAATATACCATAGAACATCTGCTTGAACGTCTGAATGAGCAAACAACGCCGGTTCGGTTTTTAATGCTGAATTTTGAAGTAGTAGGATTTATAGATATTACCGGTACTGACGAGCTGCGGGTACTGCTGGATGAACTTGAGCTGCGCCAGGTTCGGCTCGCATTTTTAAGTGTGCATCTGCCCGTAAAACAAGTATTTGAAAGTTCGGGTTTGCTGGAGCAACTGAATACCGAGCATATGTTCGAGAGGCGGGACACAGCCATCGCCACTCTTTTTCAGGATATCGATCATGAATACTGCAAAACGGAGTGCCCCTACGAGCTGTTCCGCGAATGCTCCACCGTTAAGTAGAACATTCGGGCCCAAGGCCGGTTTTTTAAAGATTTCAAAAGGTGAATAACGTGAAAATTACTACAACATCCCTTGGAGGAGTCCTTGTTATTGAACCTAAGGTGTTCAATGACAAGCGCGGCTTTTTCATGGAAACCTTCCATCATAAACGATATCTGGAACATGGTATTAACCGGACCTTTGTTCAGGACAACCTCTCTTATTCCGCTCAAGGCACATTAAGAGGGCTGCATTTTCAGGTCAGACACCCTCAGGCAAAGCTAATTCAGGTCGCCACCGGCGAAATATTTGACGTGGCAGTTGACATCCGCCCCGGTTTACCTTCATTCGGCCAATGGGTCGGTATCCATTTGTCGGAAAATAACCAGCGCCAGCTATATATTCCGGAAGGATTCGCCCATGGTTTTTGCGTACTCAGTGAATCCGCCCATTGTTTGTACAAATGCTCCGATTTTTATGCACCGGATGACGAGGGAGGCATCTTATGGTCCGACCCGGCTATTGGTATTGACTGGCCGATCGAGGAACCGATTGTTTCTGATAAGGACGGTAACTATCCGCTGCTTGGCGATCTTTCTCCCCAACAACTCCCCCGTCATAAGGATGCCCCATGAATACCCATGATCTAAATATTAAAACAGTTTTCTGATCGGAAAGTGTTGGACAGTATGATAGTTTCTCTTATTTTTGAGAATTTCGATGAAATATTTTCGTACGTTACTGAAAAACAAGCCATTGCCAAGGAATTTTATGAGCAACAATTTATGTTTCTTGATAAAAGAAAAAGTTGAACTGCTGGCGCCGGCGGGTAATTTTGAAAAGCTCGAAATCGCCATACACTATGGCGCTGATGCTGTTTATCTGGCCGGCAAGGAATTCAGCCTGAGAAACTTTTCCGAAAATTTTACTGTTGACGAAATCCGGAGTGCCGTTAAACTGGCCCACGGGCATGGTGTTAAAGTCTATGTGGCTTGCAACATATACGCCAGAAACGATGAGCAGGACCTGATTGCAGATTACCTTAAAACATTGGGAGAAATCGGCCCGGATGCCGTTATTATCGCAGATCCGGGGATATTCATGGCAGCATCCAGGCTCATCGGACAAATTCCGATTCATCTTAGCACACAGGCCAACACTACCAATTACAACAGTATTCGATTCTGGGAAAAATCAGGCGTACACCGGATAAACGTCGCCAGAGAGCTGTCTTTAAAAGAGATAAAAGAGATTAGCCGGCGCAGCAGTATAGAGATTGAAGCCTTTGTTCACGGGGCTATGTGCATATCGTACTCCGGGCGTTGCTTGCTGAGCAGTTTTCTGGCAAACCGGGACAGCAATTTAGGCATGTGCGCCCAGCCTTGCAGGTGGAGGTATGCACTGGTTGAAGAATTAAGACCCGGCGAATATCTGCCGTTTGCCGAAGATGAGCGCGGCTCTTACGTTTTCAATTCAAAAGACCTTTGTATGATAGAACACATTCCCGCAATGATCGCAGCCGGTATCGCCAGCTTTAAGATTGAAGGCCGTATGAAAGGTATCAACTACCTGGCTTCAACGGTCAAAGTGTACAGGGAAGCCATCGACGCTTATTTTGAAAACCCCGCGGGCTTTCGTGTAAAAAAACAATGGCTTGAAGAACTCGGCAGGATTTCTCGCAGGGGATACTGCAGCGGTTTTTATTTGGGAGATCCGGACCAGACCGCTCTGGAGTACGAATCCGAAAACATAGCCGGTCAAACATTTATCGGGAAAATCATCAACAACCTGAGGCCGTTTTGTGCGACCATTGAAGTCAGAAACAAGGTTTTTAAAGGAGATGTCATCGAGGTACTTCGCAGAAAGGGCGCTTCCGTACAGGACAACATTATCGACATTTACGATGAGAACGGGCGATCATTACCTTTTGCCCAACCCGGCAGCCGCGTAACTGTATTGCTTAAAGGCGATTATGATTGTAATGATTTAGTTCGAAGAGTTGAACTGCACAGCGAGCGCTAACCCCGTAGCTTGCTGCAGAGTCTTCAAATCAGGAGTAATTTTTTTATCAAATTAAAAAAGGATCAAGTTTTTAATTGTTGTACCGATAAATATATAAAAGATATTTGATTTGCTG
>JABMQM010000657.1 GCA_013203195.1 Desulfobacteraceae bacterium
GCCAAATTACGGGATGAGGCCTCGATAACCAACCTGTCCGGAAATATTCTCTATGACACCAAAAAATGGGGGCTCATGTGGAACACCACGGCCGACATTTATTATAAGAATTACTTTGAATACTCCAAATTCAACTTTGCCGCGGTGGATGTAACGACCGGCCCCTGGTGGACTTCCCGCCAAGACATTGCGAAGGCCCCCGTGGGATACACGGAAAAGAGATACGGCAGCGATCATCTTTCCTACACTTTCCACATAGATCCCAGCTATGAGCATTTCTTCAGTCAATATTTCAGCCTCCGTGGGCAGTTTCTCTACAGTAAAGAAAACTACTATTTCGAAAGCAACTCGGACTTGAATAATGTGACCAGATCATACGAGATCGTGCCTTCCATTTACCTCTTTAACCGTCAGCATATTCTTGCCCTGACAGCGGGCTATACAAACAACGATGCCGATGCGCGAAGATACACCTATACCGCTCCCTATTTGGGGGTTTCCTATTTTATGAGATTTTCGACCAAGACGGAGTGCTTTGCAAAGTATCAATGGACCGAAAAAAGTTATAAAGACCCACCGTTTCTTTACAGTGATGAACGTGTGGATAGACAACACAGCGTCACTGCCGTGTTAAGCCAGGAATTTTACAAATACTTCTTCGCGTCCTATACCTTTACCTATACAAAGAATGATTCGAATGCAGGTCTTTACGAATTTGACCAGACTACGCATACCATCAATGTGGGGTGTAAGTTTTAACAGATGAATAGGAGAGATATATCATGAAAGTGTTTAAGCCAGCATTGGTTATATGGATTATTGTTTTAGCGCTTCTTTTTTCTTTTTCTCCTCAAGCATTATTTGCACAGTCTAAGTATTCTATTTCGACAGAAAGCTTCCCACTGCAAGGCTCGGAACAAGGTGAATGCGTAAAATTGGTTCGCAAGCTACGCCCTGATGTTGACACCACGGTGGCACCTACCGATCCAGAAACCATGGCAGCCTTTACTATGTTTGAAAATGCTAAACAAAAAGGTGTCCTTCAGACAGGTAAGGTACCTAGGGTGGGAGCTGTTATAGTCTGGGGAGAAAAATTTGCGGAAGATACCGGTCATGTTGGCATTGTAAAGGAAATAAAAGCTGATGGGACAATTGTAGTTATAGATTCAAATCTTGGACGCGATCATAAAGTTCAGGAAACTCCCTATGAAAAAGATGAATACGAAAAACAATTGAAAGACGGAAAAATACTAGGTTTCATTTATGAGAGGAAAGAAATCTACAATAAAAAAATAACACAAATTGACGAATTAGTTGACGGAGTTTACAGATATCTTTTAGATAGGACAGTAGATGAAAGTGGCAAACAGTTCTATAAGGATATGTTATTAAGCGGAAAAACAATTAATGATGTAGAAAATAGTATAAGAAACTCTGATGAGTATAGATTAAAAACACGTCTCACTAATGTAGCAAAATCTGTGGTAGCGAAGAGAACAGGAAGCGAAATTCCAGCATTATCAATGCCTCCGATAGAAATGAAAACAGCAATGACCACACCAGCTTTTTTAGCCCCCGGAATTGACACCTCGACAGAAACCAGCCAGAACCAAACTACCAAAAACGTGGAAGATACAGGCACTCTCAGCACGGGAGGAGGTGATCGTCCAACCACACATTATGGCTATTATGTTGGCATGGTTACCAAGGATGATGTGGGCTCCAGGTCTTATGCAGACGACGTTGTTACCGATTCCAGACAGAACTTCGATTCTTCTAATATTATGGTCGGGGATAATGCGGATACCTACCATATTTTAGATGGAAGTCAGGACTACAACGATCCAACGATCACTTCGATGAAAGTACAGGGTAGGACCGTAATTAGCGGTTTGCCTGTTGCTGTAGAACATGAAGAATACGGCTATAATCCTTCGATGGAATGGGGACGCTGGGTACTGAATGACCTGGTGTTTGATGGTCAATATAACTATTATGTTGATAATAAAGGTTGGTATGTCTTTGGCGATGTTACCACAAACAACCAGATGGACTACCTTGCGGCCAAAAATATTTCGGCCGCGTACACTGGCAAGAGCTACGGTACCTATTGGATAGGTCCCGGAGGGTATTTGAATAAAGTAAAAATGGAGGGAACTTTCAGTAGCGATGTTTCTTTTTCATCAAGGACGATAAGTAATTTCGACTTGTCTGTTTCCGGAGATGGCCATAACGCATCCATAAGCAACGCCTCGGGCTCTTTTTCAGGAAGTTCCAGCCACTTTGCTCTAGATGGAAACTCCGGCCAATGGAAAATTGACGGAATTTCTGCTGGTGTTGATGATAAGGGCGGTTACGGTTCAGTTTACGGCCCAAATGGCGAACGGATTGGTGGGGTATGGGGCATGCATAATGACGCCTCCAATAAACATGCAGTTGGGGCGTTCAAGGGCAACAAATAATTCACATGGATAGAAGCGAGAAGAGGACAACTTACGGAACGGGAAAATATCGCAACGAGCCGTGGTGCGTGGTGTGGTGGGTGAAAATAGCACAGCCGACCCATGATTACAATACTTTTAACATGAGCGGGATAGCAACAAAGGTACTTATTGCGCTCCCTAAATTTGTCAATACCACGATCAGAAGGATTTTAGTTACCTTGTTTTGCCAGAAGCCCCTTATGGAAAGAATGTCTTCTGACAGATTTTCAAAATCCCTGACCTTTGGTTTTCTTGAAAAAGCCCCCACCAGTCCCGAAACCCATCCCGCGGCTATCATTGGATTTAAGGATGTTAAAGGAGCTGCCAGGATCGAAGATAGAATTGTCAATGGATGGAAAGAATCTGAGGTCGGGAGACGTTATCATCATCCCTCGAGAAAGTACCGAGTTTGCTTTTGACATGAACCATTATCATATATTCAGGCCCGGAGACACGCTTACCGTGATGGTGCGAGCGCAGAGCAAAACAAACAAGAATCTTTTTGGCAGTGAACTTCAGTCCGGGGTTATCTTGCGATTTGTAAAACCCGGACGATAGATCACGGCAACCATGGCTCACGCAGCAGCGCAATTGAAAAACGGTGCGGTCCGCCTGGAGGGCTGATTCAAAAAATTTACCCAGTTGAATTTTCCACAGGGAACCCTATTCAACCGGGTGAATGAGGTTGATCCCCTCGCATGTTCCCGGTGTCAGGGTTCAATGCGGGTAATTGCCTTCATAGAAGCGGTTGACAACTCGGCTCGCCGTTGGTACCTGAATTTCAATTATCACCGCAACCGATGGACTTCCAGATCAAATCTGAGAAAGAAAGCAAAATGACCGAAACTTTCTTTAACTTGAATAGAGACCACCAATGCCAGATAGATGCTTGGTCAGGCGCTGTAAAATCCTTTAATCCAAATGATAGGTAATGCGCATCTCAGTTGTCATACCGTCAGCTACAGCTTTGGTCTAAAGTCGGGAAATCCCATATCTTGTGCTCCGGCCTTTGAAACCAAAATTCACGATTGCTGCCTTCAATCAAAACACAAGCTTGCCTAAATATCGGAATTGATTAGGGTTCCGAATCTTCAATCCGAAATCTTGAACACCCGGTATCTTCAATCGTAAACAATTAGTGATATGGTCAACAAGCTGAAGAACGGCTGGCGGTGATAAGTAATGGATAGCCACGAATATGATCTGTTAAAATAGTTTGGATTTCTCTAACGTATCAGAGCCATATGGGTAATATTCAAGCTGCAACATACGGCTATAAGTCCTCACTCCTAAAAGGTTGGGAAGGACTGAGGAATATCGAACGCAAGTTACAAATGGTACAGAACTCGATTGCAGATACCTGCAATGATCCGGCATGTATCAGGGTTTTGCAATGGTTGCGATATGTATCTTTAAAATTGAGTTGTTAAGAGAAGTGCAACTCACCCTTCTAACCCGTCAAATCAAGTGCAGGTTGGTGCACCTAAATTCCATGAGCGCTATGTTGTTTTGTAAACATGCACAGGTTACATTTATGCCCTACGGGGTTGTTTTGAAAAATGAACGTCAAACAGGCTGAACATCGAACGTCGAACATCGAATAATGTTGTCGCTTTGCTCTGCAATTTAATTTCATTCGGTTTTTTATTCATCATTCTTCCCGAAGCTTGGCTAAGATTTCTTGAAGCGGGCTCACCATGACGTTACCTTTCATCGGATAGGATTCCTCAACCGGCGCCACCACGTAAGCTTCATCCGGAGATATATCTTCCAGCGCGTTCCAGAAGCCCTTGGAAACTCTGGGGACTGTTGATGATTTCAACTCAAAGGCCAGAGTTCGCCTCCCTCTTCTTAAAATAAGATCGATTTCTGCACCTGCGCTTGTCCGGTAAAAGGATGGTTCATAATTCTTTGCATGTGCGAGAATGTTCTCCATGGCAAACCCCTCAAAAGATGTCCCTATGATTGGATGGGAAAGCAGATCGTCATGTGTGCGGATATCAAGCAGTGCGTGGAGAATTCCACTATCACGGATATAGATTTTGGGTGATTTAACCAGGCGCTTTTTCAAATTCAGGGCGTCTGGTAAAAGTACTCGCAACATGAACGTATGCTCCAGAAGATCGATATAGGAACGAATTGTATGGGAGCTTACCCCCAGAGAATCCGCAAGCTTTGAAGCGTTCAATAAAGAACCGTGAATGTGGGCACACATTTTCCAAAAGCGGCCGATTCGGGCCGGCGGCATGCGGAAACCAAGCATCCCGATATCCCGCTCAAGAAAGGTCCGGATGAAGTCCTGCCGCCATTCGAAACTGACATCAAGGTCTTTTGCAAGATAACTTCTAGGGAATCCGCCTCCAAGCCAGAGCCGCCTGACATCTTCCTTTTGGGCGGCTTCAAGCTCTGAGAGAAGAAACGGGGTGAGCTCAAGATAGGAAATTCGTCCCGCGAGAGATTCCGAGCTTTGACGGATTAAATCAGGCCCGGCAGAACCAAGAATTAGGAACTGACCATTTCTGGCACGATCATCTATAACACTTCGGAGAATAGAAAAAATTTCGGGGGCCCGTTGAACCTCGTCGAGACACACCAGGTCATCATTGTGCAAACCGAAAAAGGCAAGAGGATCATCGAGTTTTGCCAGATCACCGGGATTTTCAAGATCCAGATAGACCGACGGTGCTATTTTTTTTACGATTTGACCGGCCAAAGTTGTCTTGCCGCATTGCCGCGGCCCCAGAATCGCTACAGCTGGGTTATATTGTAAGCGCCTCTTGACCGTTTCAGTCAGATATCTATCAATTAATCCTTGCATAATTGAAGTCTATATTCATATTTGCAAGAAAAGTAAAGGAAAAAGCCAATTTTTCATTCAAGCGACCGAATATTTACCTTTTTTCTTCAGTCCCGGTCCTGCTTGATCAATCCTTCACTATCCTATGATTTCCTTGTACCATTCGGTTTTTTTATTCATCATTCGATCTGCCGAAGGCGGACAAGTGCTTGCTCGCCCGCCAGAGGCGGATAAACCTCTGGCGAGTTGGACGTTCGACGTTCATCTTTTAAGTAAACCTTCCACAAGC
>JABMQM010000658.1 GCA_013203195.1 Desulfobacteraceae bacterium
GGATAGAAGACCTCCCTCGGTCTTCGACCGTTTTCCCCCTATTAGGGGAGGTCGCATAGCGACAGGGGGGGCAAGTAGTATCGACCGTCAGGAGCGTTCGGTATGGGTTTCTACTATTTGATACCTCGCAGCTCTGCTGCGGGGTAGTTCATTTTTTACCGCGCTTTGCGCACGTATTCGGGCCATGCTTTCTCCTGTGTTATTGTGTTATTATTTCCCTTGACATATGGCAAAAGATATCACAATATATATTGTATAAATTGTGATGGAGGATACCATGAGAACAACGGTAACACTTGATGAGAAGCTTGTCAGGGAATTGGTAAAATTTTCCGGTGCAAAAACCAAGACTGCTGCAGTTGCATTAGCCGTCAAGGGACAGATCCGGAGAGCAAAACTCAAAAAACTTGCAGGTCTACTTGGAACAGTTGATGTCGATGAAAAAGCCATTAAGGAGAGTAATAGAGCGGATATGAAGCGTGCGCAATGGCTGGAAGATATTGGAAAGGAAAAGGAAGCATAACATGGAATCGGTTTTGCTGGACACTTCCGTTTGGATTGATGCATTACGGGGCAAGACACCCAATATTGTTGCACTTACTCAAGGATTGCTTAATGATGATCGTGCTCTTACCTGTGGGCCGGTCATATTTGAAATTAAACGAGGCCTTCGTTCACCGGAGCGCAAGAAAATATTGCCATTGTTTGACGCCTTAATCCGTCTCTCCGTTGACGAAGCTATGTGGGATGCTGCTGGTGATTTAGATGCCTCGCTCCGCAAAAAAGGCGTTACCATCCCACCAATGGATGTACTAATTGCTCAGATATGCCTGCATCACAAGGTTTTTCTCTTCACCCTGGATGAACATTTTCGTTCGGTTCCAGGGCTGCAAGTGTTCGAACCGCAGTAAATTTTCATTCCGGACTAAGCGTCGCACCACCTGCCCAGATGAAGCTGCATAAGAAACTTTTCTTTTGGTTCCAGCTGTAGATAGGCTGTTAATATTCTGAGAAATACATAAAGGGGTCAGATCTGCTCTTGACTCATGTTAAGATTTGAAAAGAGTCAAGAGCAGATTTAACCCTTTTCCCTTCGACAATCGCTCAATTTAGGTCCAACATATGGGGCGAAACCACCTGAACCCCATGTTTATAAGGATAGGCCGACTCTACCGGTGCAACAATCCACGCTTTGTCAATCTGCAGGTCGTTTAATGCATTCCAGAAACTGCGCTTGACTTCGGGAGAAGTCGAAGCCTTGATCTCAATCGCAAGGCGTTGCCGGCCTTTTTCAAGTACAAGATCGATCTCCGCCCCGGACGCGCTGCGATAAAAATACTGCTTCCAATCAGGATGTGCGGCCGCAATATTCTCAATAACAAAGCCCTCCCAGGACGCGCCGTAAACCGGATGACCCAGAAGATCGTTATGAGTTTTGATATCCAGCAACGCATGCAGCAGCCCGGTATCTCTCAGATAGATTTTGGGAGATTTCACCAAGCGTTTTTTTAAGTTGGCATGATATGGTTCAAGCACACGCAATAGATACGTCTGCTCCAGCAACGCGACATACGAGTTGACGGTATGGTGGCTGACGCCCAGCGACTCACCGAGACTGGAGCGGTTTAAAAGTTGTCCGTGAATATGAGCGCACATCTGCCAGAAACGCTCGATTCTGCGAGCCGGTATATTAATTCCCAACTGAGGAATATCTCGTTCGAGAAAGGTACGGACAAAATCCAGACGCCACTCGTAACTGTTTATTTCATTATCCGCCAGAAAACTGCGCGGAAATCCTCCCCGCAACCATAGGGTTCGCTGAATTTGCAAGGGCTCCGCCACATTAATTTCTTTCAGCAAAAACGGCGTCAATTCGATAAACGCTATTCGACCCGCCAGCGTTTCGGAGGTTTGTTTGATAAGATCGGGAGATGCCGAACCCAGGATCAAAAACTGCCCGGTGTCCCCATGGCGGTCGATTTTTGACCGCATCTCCGCAAACACCTCCGGCAGGCGCTGGATTTCATCCAGGCAAATGAGCTTGTCGGCATTGAGATTAAAAAAGGCCTCCGGGTCCCGCAACTTGTTTAGATCGGCACGGCGCTCTAAATCCAGGTAGACGGCACGGTCTGAATCGGCAATCATCTCCTGGGCTAATGTGGTTTTGCCGCACTGCCGCGGGCCGAGGATAGCCACAGCCGGCATGGTCCGGAGCTTGAATTGTATTTTTTCGGTGATTGCACGCGGAACATAACTTTGCATATTGGAACCATAACTTCCAATTTGCGAAAAGTCAAGCTGTTTGTATTGCAGATTGGAACTTCAACTTCCAATTTACAACGATGTAGTGTCTTGTACTTATGGTGCGTGTAGGGAAAGTAGGGCCTTAGGAACGGCCATGCTATTTAACTTTTTTTTGGTGCCACCTATATATAGCCTGTTATTATGCTGAGAAATGCAAGGATAGACGCACCCAGGCCAGACCCAAACGACCAAGAAGGTTATACAGAAATAGCCCGGCGGGGATGATCTTTTCTATGCGGGGAGTAAGGTAGCAGAGCCTGATAGAGCTCTGATAGAGAGCATGAATATCAGGAGTGTCGATGTAAATGCGATCGCCTTCGTGACGGAAACCCCATCTTTGTGCTAGTTTTCGGGCTATCTTTGGGCCATCACGCATGATCACTTTCGCCCGGAAAGGACCCTGCGGTGTGTAGGGCATTGTGGATTTATTGCCGAGGGATTTCATTGCTGCGGTTGCGAGGTCGGAACGCCAGGATTCGGCGTCAAAATTATCCGGGCCCGCAGTTTTATCGATGGGGAAAGTGTGAATACCAGGAATGGCTGTGCGGGCCTGGGCGCAGGCCGCAGAACATCCTGAAAAGAAAATGGGACGCAGGCCATAGGGGGCCAGCGATGCTGCAAAAAACTCCACCTCGGGCATCGGCTTGCCATTCACTTCCAGCCGCCGGATACGTGATGTGAAGGTGTGGGCCAGGAACCCTTTAGTGCCCGATGCAGCGTGCATGCCCAGAAACATAACTGCTTCGGCGCCCCGGGGGTCTCCAATACCGGGTACCGGTCCGAGCCGGTAGCCGGAAGTAACCTTGGCCCTTGGGGCGATTCGTTCCGGTAAAATATTAAATCCCGTCCGGTGAAAGTCATGAACGCTTACGCGCTGCACACCGGCATCAAAGAGGCCTGCGACCAGACTACCGACATCTTCGGTCATCCCTATACAGGCTCTCCGCCAACCCCGGGTCATGAACGAGGAATCGCTATAACTCCAGCAGCCCGAGCTTCCTTCGATATCGGCAATAATTAAAATATTTTTAAACTGCATAATAAAATCGTTCTACGATTTTATAAAACTCCCGCAAAATTGCGTGAGTTCCGTTTCACTCCAACAAGCATAGGGGAATTCAAATTTCAAAAGTATCGAAAGTGGATCATAGAGAAATGGCGGCATGGTGTCAATTTCGAATCCGAGTTAGTTTTAGATAGTGCCCATCAAAAATAAACTTGAGCACTAAGTAGTTTCCTATTCATAAATGAGAAATTTTTTCGATGAGCAAGGCCGCATCCGCCGTCGCCCTTAGAAA
>JABMQM010000659.1 GCA_013203195.1 Desulfobacteraceae bacterium
CAAACGGGCGGATGAGCTGATGTTTAAAAGTAAAGCGGCCGGGCGCAACTGCTTGACGATCTCCGATTAGCCCTTTAGAACTTCCTCTAATTTATCCAATAACGCTGTAAGGTTAAACGGTTTTTGGATAAAACCTTGAGCACCTTCATCCAAAATCTCCCGCCCGGGGCCATCGATGGAATATCCACTGCAAACGATGACTTTCAGATTCGGACGAGCCTCCATGAGTTGCGGATAAACTTCCTTTCCCTCTATATCAGGCAGAATAATATCGAGCAGGGCTAAATCAATATTTCCATCATAACTTTTGGCGATATTAACTGCTTCCTGCCCGTTCACAGCCGCCAAAACACGGTAACCCAACCTTTCTAATAGTGCCCGGCTTACATCCCTGACTATTTCTTCGTCTTCAACAAGGAGGATAGTGCCACTATCTTGGGGCAGCGCTCTCTTTGGCGTTGCAGGTATTTTTGCCGGTGCTTCTATGGCAGGGAGGTAGATGCGGACCACAGTTCCTCTGCCTGCTTCAGAATATACGGAAATCCATCCATTATGGTTTTTCACGACACCATATGCCGCAGCCATGCCAAGCCCCCGGCCAGGAGACTTGGTGGTAAAAAACGGCTCAAATATTTTGCTTCTTATTTCATTATCCATCCCCTTGCCGTTGTCATCGACTTCGAGGCAGACATGGTATCCGGGCTTAAGAGCTGAATGGTATTTTACAAACTCATCATCAATCTCTGCCCCTCTGATACTGATCCGAATACGACCCTCACCCTCGATAGCCTCTGATGCATTGGTCAAAATAGCGGAGAATACCATTTGCATTTGAGCCGGATCGGCATTTATATTCAAAACATCTGTCAACAGATCTGTCTCTATCTTAATGCTACGATCGATACCATGCTGTATTAACGGCAGCACGTTTTCCACAAACGCATTCAATGATATGGTTTCAGCCTGATATTTGCCTCCTCTGGAATAGGCCAAAAGTTGATCTGTCAGTTTAGTCATCCGATCAACGGAACCCTTCATCTGCCGGACATACCGAGCGATGTCTGCATTATCCGGCAAATCCATCTCAATTAGATCAAGGTTGCCGGTAATGCCGAATAAAGCATTGTTAAATTGATGCGCAATTCCGCCTGCCAGGGTATTAATGGCTTTTAGCTTGTTTAGTTCAGCGGTTCGTTTTTCAACACGGTTTTTCAACTCGTCATGAGCCTTTTGCAAGGCCTCCTCGGCCTGCTTGCGCTCAGCGTCTATTTCAGAAAAATAGAGCGCCATCTCGATGGTGATGTTAAGGTCTTCATGCTGAAACGGCTTGATAATAAAGCCATAAGGATAAGCAAGCTTGGCGCGCTTAAGCCTTGCTTTATCAGCAAAGGCTGTAAGGAAGACAACTGGAACATCAAATTGTTTGCGTATTTCCTTGGCAGCTTCAATCCCGTCAATCTCACCTTTAAGAATAATATCCATCAATACTAAATCAGGAGTATTCTCTTTTACCTTTTTAAGGGCTTCTTCTCCAGAACCCGCTATTGCGGAGACACTATAACCAAGTCTCTTCAACTGGCTTTCTAAATCCATTGCGACAATGGCATCGTTTTCCACAATCAAGATTTGTGCTTTAGCCACGGCTACCTCATTCGATTTTGGATTGCGGGTTTTCGGTTCATCCAATGTTACTCGTTAGGCAAATTTGGTTCTTCTCCCGCTTAGTTGATGCTGCTGACAAGACTTTTGCAAAACTTTTAACCCTTTATAATTTTAGAGCATTTCACTTGATTTGGATTGCAACAGCGGGCGTATTCCCCGCAGATTGGCTGGGCGTAGCGTAAATCCCGCCTCACAGAGCTGGGGAGCTTCATTCACACAGATGCTGAGAGAAGAAATAGAGCTACAGTTACAGGATCGCCGTCGCAATATACAGATTATATTATAGTAATACAGAGTTGCAATATTGGCAATTGTTTTAAGGGAAGGGGCAGGTTTAAAATTGATCAGGACAATCCGCCAAGGCGGGACGGAATTGGACACCCATCGTGTTCATTTTGGACTCGTGGACGGACACTAATCAGGAATCCGAATCAGATCGATATCTGCATCCATCCAGGCCGGGAATGATTTGCGGTACTCTTGCAGCTCGGAGTAAGAAAGTTGGGCGGTATGAGTACAGGCAGTGTGGGCCTTTTGAAAAAGAATGTTGCCTGCCGGATCGATAACGGAAGTGTCTCCGCTGTAGGTCAGGCCGTTGCCGTCAGTGCCGACGCGATTAACGCCGATAACGTAACACAGATTTTCAATGGCGCGGGCCTGCAGCAGGGACTTCCAGTGCATCGCGCGCTTTTCCGGCCAGTTGGCGACAAAGATCGCCACATCGAAGCGGTTGGAGATATTGCGTGTCCAGGCGGGAAAGCGCAAATCGTAGCAGATAAAGGGGCTGATCTTCCAGCCGTGCAATGGGACGATGATGGTTTTATCGCCGGCGCTGTAAACCTTTTCTTCGCCCAACATGCGAAAAAGGTGTCGTTTGTCGTAGGTCAAAAGCCGTCCGTCCGGCTTGGCCCACAGCAGACGGTTATAAAAATTACCATCGGCGTTAATGATGACGCTGCCGGTAATGTCAATGTTCTTTTGGCGTGATTTTTCCTGAAGCCACTGGGCGGCGCTGTCTTCCATGCCCTGGGCCAGCTTTGCGGGAGCCATGCTGAAGCCGGTCGTAAACATCTCCGGCAGAATAATCAGATCCGTATCTTCTTGAATGTCGTCAATCTTTTGGTCAAATCCGGCCAGGTTGGCATCAATATCTTCCCAGACCAGTTCGCTTTGAATAATAGTTAGCTTTAAATTTCGCATAATTTTTTTGCAGCCCTTTCCAAAGTTTCGTCTTTTTTTGCAAAACAGAACCTAAGCACACGGTGATCATCGTTTTGGTGATAAAAGACCGAAGGCGGTATCGAAGCCACCCCGTGCCGGATGGTCAGCCGTTTGGAAAACTCGATATCGGACTCATCGCTGATGGAGGCATAATCGAGCATTTGAAAGTATGTCCCCTTGCAGGGAACAGCCTTAAAGCGCGAAGTTTCGATCAGCGCCAGAAATTTGTTGCGCTTTTTTTGATAAAACTCCGCAAGCTTCAGATAAGCGTCTTTTTTCTGCATAAATTCCGCGTAGGCATACTGAATCGGCGTGTTGGAGGCAAAAGTAAGAAACTGGTGCACCCGTTGAAATTCTGCTGAAAGCGGTTCCGGTGCCAGGCAGTAACCGATCTTCCAGCCGGTAGTATGGTATGTCTTGCCGAAAGAGCTGATGACAAAACTTCTTTGGGCAAGTTCCGGATGTCGGGCCATGCTCTCGTGGACCTGACCGTCGAAGATAATATGCTCGTAAACCTCGTCGCTGATGATCAGCACATTCGTATCTGCGACAATACGTTTTAAAGCGGATATGTCTTCATCCGCTAAGACGGCGCCGGTGGGATTGTGGGGCGAATTTAGAATTATCAGCCGTGTTTTTGAAGTGATTGCAGCTTGAACGTCATCCCAGTCAATGTGATAATCCGGAAAGTTGAGCTTCACAAATACCGGTACTCCACCGTTTAATGCAATAGCCGGCACGTAACAATCAAAAGCCGGCTCAATCACGATAACTTCATCGCCGGGATGAACGACTGCGCTGATGGCCGCAAACAGGGCTTCGGTGGCACCGGAGGTTATTGTAATTTCCGTGGCAGGATCGTAAACGGCATTGTAGAGTTGTTCGGTCTTTTCCGCAATCCTTTCCCGCAGCGCCGGAACGCCTTGCATGGGTGCGTACTGGTTGTATCCGCTGCGCATGTATTTATCCACCAGGGCCAGAAGATCAGGATCAACCTCGAAATCCGGAAATCCCTGGGAAAGATTAATGGCTTTGTGCTCAGCGGCCAAGGCCGACATAACCGTAAATATGGTGATACCGACGTCAGGAAGCTTTGATTGCAGTTTCATAGTTTTCATCATCTGATGGTTTGTCAATTTTATGTTTAGACAGGATAGACAGGATTTTCAAGGTTTTTTTACGGTATCAGTAAATTGCTGTGCGGCTTCCCATCCAAGGATGGCTTTTTTCCTGGCCGGCCCTCCGCCATAATGTCCAAAAACCCCCATTTTGCGAATCACGCGGTGGCAGGGAATGAGACAGGAGATCGGATTCTGTCCCACGGCATTCCCGACAGCCCGTGCGGCCCGGGGCATGCCAATATGCCTGGCGATATCTTCGTATGTTACGGCACTGCCCAGTGGAATCAGCAGCAGTGCTTCCCATACTTTTATCTGAAAATTGGTTCCCCGGACATAAAGGTGCAGCGGTGCCGGATCCTGGTCGGCCGCAAAATCAAATATCCGATCCACCAGCGGCCGTGTTATTTTCGGGCTGAACTTTAGGGAGGCATTTTGCCACTTGTCCTGTAACCGGTTCACAAGGTCAGTTTTTTTCCCCGAGGACACGAATTCCAGATGGCAGATACCGCGCTCTGTTGTTGCCAGCAGGCAATCGCCGAACACAGAGGGATGAACGCCGTATGTGATCTTAATTCCCCTGCCTTTTGCTTTATATTTACCCGGCGTTACCGCCTCACAGTTAACAAAAAGATCGTGCAGCCGTCCGGGGCTGGAAAGGCCGGAATCGTAAGTGGCATCTAAAATATTGCTCGAATTCTCGATGAGCTTTTTGGCGTATTCCTTGGTTAAAAACTGCAAAAACCGCTTGGGGCTGATGCCGACCCAGCGGCTGAAAAGCCGCTGAAAGTGATATTCGCTCAGGTTGACACTCTCGGCAATCTCAAGAAGAGACGGCTGCCGGTTAAAATTTTCTTCCAGAAATTTGATGGCCTGTTCTACGCGTTGATAGTCTTTTGACAGTTGCTTGAAATCTCGCATTTTACACCTCGGGTCATACCAGTTCAATTATTCTGATATTGATAGCCTCGCAAGTAAAATATTCCAAATAACTTTATCGAGCAACCCGATTCTTACTGTAGGCAAATTATATAATTGGGTAAAATGCAGATTCTCCCGAATTTTTACAAATGATTTACCCTTACTCGGGAACGCCGTGGACTTTTTTGCGCCTGGCGATAATGCCAATGAACGGAAAAACAATCCAGACAAAAATACCGTATCGCGGATCCACTGTTGCCAGTAGGCAGGAGATCATCGCGATGACCGGCATCCCGATGATGACGCGTTTCACGGCGGGACTCGCGTCGCGCCGGATATCCGGTCCCGCCGCCTGTTTCTCCAACAAATACCACATTCCCGCAAGTGCAAGCCCGGCGACGACATAGGTGGCCGAGAAAATCATAACCGACAGCGGCTGATCGGAGTGCTGGCTGATGAGCGATGTGGGAAACGGAATAAATGAAATTGCTCCAAGAAACACAAAATTCAGCCCCGTAAATCCCCTGGACTTTTTCTCACCCTGCTCCAGCAGTGCGTGCTGGGTAATCCACAACCGGCAGAGAATCGCAAAGCTGATAAGCCAGGAGATAAAGTGCGGCAGCTGCTTTGAAAGTGCCTCCAGAAAAACCTGCTGCGATACCGGTGTTTCAAGTTCGGGAAGTTTGAGTTCCAGCACCAGCAAGGTCATGGCAATAGCAAAGACCCCGTCGCTGATACCCCCGATACGATCTACATTAAACCACCGCTGCTTCATATTTATGGACCTTTCTGATATCAAATGACAATACCACGTTGAAAATTCCGACGATCAGTAACGATATGCCGATTAACGTCGTGATTGCGAAGATACTGATCACCGGATTGAATGAAATGGTATGTCCGAAAATCACGGTCACTATCCCGACCGTAAGACCCAGCCACCATTTCTCAAACCCGGCTTTTTTGGTGGCGGCTGCCGCGTCTTGCGGTGTTGCCGCAATGGCAATGGTTACCCCCGCCAGTACGCAGCCGACAGCAGCCCACTTGCGGGCTTTTGTTATGACATTTGATTTCTGTTTCAAGTTTGTCTCCTTTATCTGTTTTTTTTGCTAAGGTCCCCGGCAGACTGGGTTGCCGGGTATAGCTTAAAACTCATCTATTTCACCAGCACGAGGTCATCCGGCTTCCAGGTCTTGTCGGTATAAGCCTTGAGTGGACCGTAGAAGCGGTAGTACACAAAGAACCCCTTTCCCGGGACCGTTTCCACCCAATTGTTCTCATTGCCCTTCGTCCTACTTCTTCGTCTAAGTAGAAATCGCCCTCACAATGGAAAGCTACTTAGACACGCTTCCCTGGAGATATCGCTGAGCTTACTTAACGATTTTGATAAGCTTGGTAGGATTGTAGCCATCTTCGTCGTTACTCACCATTTCACCAGGACCGTAGTGTCGCATCAGGATGTTAAACTTGCCTGTGGTGTTTCCTTCAAGGATCGGGATGTTATTGGGTTGCCCTTCACATCCGAATCGCAAAGTATATGTACCATCTGCGTTCTTCACTGGATTCAGTTCGCTTGAGACATTAGCGACATCGTTGAACATGCGACCATCACCATTGTAAACAGTTGCCGACCAAAAATACTTAGCTTTCGGGTCAGTGAAGGTCATCTCATAGCGACCATTAGCATCGAAGTATGGACTGGTCTGATAGATATTATCCTGAACCATCGCACCACCCCAACCACCAGCACATCCGACATAATTCATGTAGGCAGTCTGGCCACTCTCACTATTACTGAACGCCTTAGACTGATCATATCCGTCGCTGAAGTCGAGGTTGCCGGCCTTGTCTACGGCAGCGAATGACTCCATATCCCATTTCTTCACCACAAACGGTTTCGCGCTTCCTGCTTCAATAACCAGCTTGTGACGTATATCACCTTCAAGAGCACGAACGATTACAAAGGCATGGTCTGTCTTAGCAGTGATCTTGTGCCTGCCCGGCCCATAGATCATTGGCTGTGTCTCGTGATTCTCGTCGACAATCTGTGTCGTCACATATTGATCCGTCTCAGGAACAGTGACGTAGACATTACCACTAGACATATCGATGACAGACACTGAATAAGGGGTGTCTCTATTCATTCGCACAACAAACTGCTCTGCCGGGTTACTGCTTGGTACCGGCTCCGCGAAGAATTTATTAACGCCACCCGCTTTCTGTACGATGGCACCAAAACGCATGTTAGTGAAAGCCTGCGGAAAGTTATCCTGGGTTACGATTGGAGCAGTGTTCCGTTTTTGTGCAAGACACCCTGCAGAAATTACGGCAATGGCTGCCAAGAGTAGTGTTCTTTTGTAAAAAATCTTTTTCATAACTTTTACCTCTGTTGTCTGTATGTCTTTCTTCATTTTGTTAATCCTCTCTCTTTTTTAGCGTCGCGTGCCAGGCATATCTCGACACCTGACACTCGATTCGCTCTTTCCTACTTCACCAGCTCCAGTTCACTCGGGCGCCAGGTCTTGTTGAGCCATGGCTCCAGCGGACCGTACATCCGCAGAATGATGAGCCAGCTTTTTCCTGGTATAGTTTGAATCCAATTGATTTGCTTGCCCTTCGGTGCTTTTGGAGCAAAGTAGAGATCAGTTGAACCATCTTCATTAGCGTTAACCTCGCCACTTAAACTGTTCACTCCAGCACGAGGTTGGTCAGTTTGCAACATACTGCGTGTCTGCGGGTCATAAATAACAACTGACCAGTAATCCTTTACAGGAACATTAGGTGGAAGATGTAATTTGTATGTTTTTGCACCATCTAACGGTTGGTGTTTGGAGTCCATTCCAGCGATACCATAGTCAGAACCGACACCAGGTTTGATCCCTGCCATAGCAGGAGTTACACAAACCGCGTTGTAATGCATCCAAAGTCGAGCATCAATCCGACGGATTCCATCTTTTAGAAAGAATGCATCTTTGTCAGGAAAGGCCATGACCCACTCACTATTTGTTTCTGGATAAAACCGATGCCCAGGATCACGCGGATAAACCGTATTGGCACGTGCGTAGGCATTACCAATATCAACTGCTTCGGTTAGCAACTTTTTCATACGAGCATCCGGCTTAAATGGTTTACCTTTAATGATTCCAAGTGTGGCAATCATTCCACGAATTTCAGGGTCAATAAAATCGATCGGCTCCTTCTGGATGACTTCGTTAAGCCTCTCGAAATAACTGAAGTCGTTCGGTGGAACCGTGTTGTAATAAACACCTGTCATATTTTTGAACTGCGTCTTCGGCGGATTATCCTTCTTCGCCAGCGGGTAGACTTTCAGGTTGTTCTTGACGTTATCGGCAGCCTTTTTGACATCAACGGGGTTGGCCACACTCCCCCTGACATAACCGCGCATAAAATTCCACACCACATAGCTCGTGGATTTGACGACAAAGTAACCCTCCGGCACCTCATCCTTGTAACCCGGAGGCAGCACCAAATACTTGCCGCCTTTGCCTTTATCCGGACCGGCCGCCCCCATGTCGCTGAGATAACGCATATTGCCATCATCGAGGATACCCAGGACGTCAGACGGGAGTTCAATCACGGTCGGACCGTCTTTCTCGAGATCGAGAAAGCTCCATGTATAGAGGGCGGTGTTGTTATAGGTCAGCACCTGCGACTTGGAATCGCCCAATTGCTCCCAAATCAGAACCTGATTGGATTCTCCCATACCTACATCCTTACTTCCCTGAAGTAGGCTGTAAGTAGACAAAGCAGGCATCATAGAAATATAAATCTGAACAGCGCGAGCACGGTCTACATAGTCATAAACTTTGTCTTTGGTATCGCCAATCGGGATACCGTCAAAGAATTCCAACGTGCCTATGGCTGATTCAACCTTTGCCGGAGTCGTAATGTTCTCCGGAATCGGTATGGTCATTTTCATTTCAGGCTGTTGCGTGATCATTTTCATCTTCGGCGGTTGCTCTGCAAACGCCGTCAGGCTGATTGCCAGTAGTCCGGTAACAGCCAAGATCGCTAATAATTTGGTTTTCATAGTTTTCTCCTAAGTTTTCTCATGCGGGGCGAGTTTTGGCTCGCCCCGCCGTTTATTCGATTCTGGCTAATTACTTGACCACCTCAGGGTCACCAATTTTCCAGCTTCTGTCATACCAGGGTTTGGTCGGACCATAGATGCGCCATATCATATTCCAGCCCTTGCCCGGAGCGGTCTGCAGCCAGTTGGCTTCTTTGCCTTCCGGAGCTTTGAAGCCGAAGTAGATGTCATAGGAACCATCGGCGTTTTTCACCAGGTCCTTCTTATTCATGTCGATCCCAGGGAACTGCTGATCGGTCTGCAGCATGGCGCGGGTCTGGTTGTCATACAGCGTGAACGACCAGAAAGACTTGCCCGGCACGTTGGCTGGCACATGCACCTTGTAGGTCTTGGTGCCATCGAGTGGGTTGCCTGTGGAATCCATGTAGGCCACCGCATAGGTAGAACCCTTGCCATACGGCGCCTGGACCATTGCGGGGGTGATGCCCGTTGCATAGAAGTGGAAGTAGGCACGCGCGTCCAGGTAGCGGGCGTTGTTCTTGTCGAGAAACTGGTAGCTGCCGCCAGGAAACGGTGTGGTCCACACGCCATTGCCCGGGTAGTAATAGAACATATCTTCACGCGGGCGTGAGGCCAGCGCACGCACCGTGACTGCAGCCACATCGGCGGCCTCTTTCAGTATCTTCTGCATGCGAGCGTCAGGCTTGAAAGGTTGTCCCTTTTTGATTCCGATCGATGCCAGCTGACCGAGAATTTCCGGATCTTGTCCTTCGCCAGGTTCGCGCTGGATGACTTCGTTTACTTCCTCGTAGAAGTGATCGTCCATCACATGAATGGTGTTGAATTGCTGCCCCGAGACATTGATGAAATTC
>JABMQM010000660.1 GCA_013203195.1 Desulfobacteraceae bacterium
CCCCCAGGACCGGTGTTTGCGGCTATACCGGCGACTAGGAACGGCGGCACAACCTGTCAACTGACTTCTGCGTTGGAAAAACAAAGGGGTCGTCTTTATTCTTGACACATCTTAATGGTAAAATTGCCTGAGTGTCCAAACTCGGGACTTTGTAATGTGGATAGAGAGTTTTTTGTAATCGGCAACAAAATCAATCAGACGCCGACATTCAATTCTTTTAACAGACCGGTTTTTAAGAGCTTTCAGGAAGGTTTCGCATTCGTTCAGCCGGGCGGTCAACGCTTGAAAGGAAAACTGCGCTAACTGCGGGGTTTGTGGGTATGCCCTCGATAATTTTCTGCTTGCATGTAACATAAATTGTACGCTATGATGTACAAAATAACTTGTTGCGAGGTGCCTTATGCAAAGATTAAAAATCGATCAAGATATCCGCCCAATGTCTGAGTTTCGAACTGGGATTGCTTCCTTTCTAAAGCAGATACATGACACAAAAAGACCTCTTGTTATCACACAGCATGGCAAAGGAGTCGCCGTTTTGCTTGACGTGAGTGAATATGAGGCCATGCAAGAAAAAATTGAATTGCTTCAAGATATACAAACTTCTATTGCTCAGCTTGAAAGTGGAACCGGAATAGACCATGATGCCGCAAAAGCAGATGTATTAAAGCGGACCGGCAAATGAGAATAATTTGGTCCCCCTTGGCGGTGGAGAGAGCGGCAGAGATAGCTGAGCATATTTCTCGTGACAATCCGACCGCAGCAGAGAAGTGGATAGATACAGTCTTTTCTAAAGTTGAGCAATTAACGTCATTTCCAGAAAGTGGTCGAACTGTACCGGAAATCAATAGCAAGGATTTTCGGGAACTAATTTATGGCAACTATCGGATTATTTACCGGGCAGAGAAAACACAGGTCTCCATTCTTACAATCCGTCACGGAAAACAAATATTACCCATTGATGAAATCCAGGCATAAACTGCGCCTGGACGCAGACGGGCTAAAAACCATGCCCGCTGGTCAGGCGCGCCGTTCGGCAAAACATGAAACATCTTAAAATCCATACATTAGAAAAAGGTTGGCGAGATCGTGATAGCATCATGTTGCATGCTGCCTTCCAAATATTGGTTGATTTCGTAGAACTTGAAAAACCTGTCGAAATTGTGGATTGGAACTCAGATGACTCGCACAAAAGGGCGTGGAAAGAGATTTGTGATTTATATAATTGGTGGACTAAAAGCCGCCCAAATCGAAAAAGTCCTTTAGACGATAAGCGTTTGAAGGTACATCCAATTATATTTGAAGATATTCCAGACTCAGACTGCAAAAGAATGGTAGAGCCTGACAAAAAAAAGTATGCTGCCTATTACAAAGCATTAGAAAAAGAACAACAACAGGAAATAAAGTTTCATGAGGAGGATCAACAAAATCTTCACCGTCTTATTGAAATACGCCCATATCTTTGGACATAGAATTTACCGAACAACGGCATGAATCCACTTAACTTTGCTCATCCGCCGTCGCCTGAGGCCATGGGACTTCCAGGACGCCCTAAAATTATAACTTTCTCAGAGGAAGCGGTGAGGTCAGAACCTGGCGGGGCGTAACAAACTGTGACCTCGTTGAGACAAATCCATATACGCCGTAATTGTATTATTTTCTTAGTAATATTAAAATGTTTCAAAATTTACCCCAAAAGTGCTATACGGCCTTTGGAAAGAATGGGGTCAAGTCTACTATTGACCCTTGACAGAAAAAAAAGCATACAACACTGGAATATGTATAATACGAAGAGCTTCAAGGCTTAAAAGATATGACAGAAAAATTAGTTAACAGATATAGGAGATACAGGGAATGTTAATAAGGGTCAAAAGTAGACTTGACCCCTTTCTTTTCAGCAACCTGAGGAACAGTGAAGCCTCGTTTTAAATAGCTATTTACCCATTTTGCCAGTTCTGGCATTTTGGATAAATGGCGAGAAATAGTCTGTTGGAGTATACCAAGTCGTTTCGCCATTCGCTCCTGTGGGATGTGAAGCCGGTCCATGCGCAAGATC
>JABMQM010000661.1 GCA_013203195.1 Desulfobacteraceae bacterium
ACGGTTGATGTTATTATTGAGATCGATGCAAATATCGTGCTGATTGAAAGGAAGAACCCGCCTTATGGGTGGGCATTGCCGGGCGGTTTTGTAGATTATGGTGAATCGCTGGAAGCCTCTGCAGTCCGGGAGGCAAAAGAAGAAACATCCCTGGATATCCAGCTGATTGAACAGTTTCACACCTATTCGGACCCGAACCGTGATCCCCGGCACCACACCGTAACAACGGTTTTTATTGCCAAAGCTAACGGCACACCAAAATCTGCCGATGATGCCAAAAATATCGGCGTTTTCACTCAGAAGAATCTGCCCTTACCGATTGCTTTTGACCATGCAAAAATTATTAGCGATTATTTTCAATACAAAAACAAAGTTCTGAAAAAGGATATTTTTTGAAGCTACCCCGTTGCCCCGCCTGAGCGGGGCCGGGAATGCGCTCGCTATTACAGTTCAAAACCTGAATCCTTACCCTAATATAGCAAAGTTAGGATAGGGCAAAAAAAGGATGCTATCCTGTGGGCAAGGAGAAAAACTCAAAGCCGCAAGGTATGTGCAGGCCCTTTAAAGATTTGAAAACGCTACTTAAAAGCAAGTCCTTCAAACTTGCGCCCTCCCCTGCTGATAATTCGAGAAAATCTCCGGCGAAAACCACTACCGGGCCGGGCAGGCCTTCCGAACCCGCAATTGTTACCACCGCCCAAAAGCTTTCTGGTCATGAAAATGATCTTTTCATGGAGGCCATGGCAGGCGTTGAGCCCATCGCCCGCGATGACTGCATAGAACATGATGCCGCACCCCGTCCGCCACAAACTCCTGAATATGATTGCGATGCTGAAACTCTTTTGCAGCTCGAAAAGCTAATAAAACATGGAGAAGGTTTTGTTGTTGCGGATACGCCTGAATACATAGAAGGTACGGGTTATAATGTTCATCCGGAGCTTACAAAACGCCTGCACCGGGGAGATTTTTCCATTCAGGCGCATCTCGATCTCCACGGTCTCGGTGTTGAAAGTGCTAAAAATAACTTTGATAAGTTCTTTAAGGATGCGATTACCACCGGCAAGGGGGCCGTGCTGATAGTGCACGGCCGCGGCCTTTCTTCCCCGGCAGAGCCGGTGCTAAAGACCAAGGTGGTTGAATGGCTTACCAGAGGTCCCTGGCGCAAGTGGGTTGTCGCTTTTACCAGCGCCAGGTCTTTTGACGGCGGTGCCGGGGCAACCTACGTGCTGCTCAGGCAACGGCCTGTTACAAAATCACAGAGAAAAAAGAAGAAACAACAATAAAATGGTATTACGATTGTATGAAGTGGGGCTTTTTATTTAATATCCTGCTCAATAAAGGAGCCGGGTTTGGGCAGGGATGATGTATCTTCGGAAACGGGCTTGGGAGTAGCGCTCTCTTTAACCGCATTTTCTACAGAGCCCGATTTTGGTGTGGCAGTATTTTGAGACGTCTTTGCTTTAGAGTCGGGATTGGATTCCGGCGGAACAGATGTTGACTTTTGGGAAGATTTTGTCTGACTTTTTTTGCTCGGAGGCGTTTCAACCTGACCAATCCTTCTAATCATACTTTCCAGGGATGCGATTTTTTTATCGATATCCAGCTTGGTCTGCTGCAAATCCAGCTGATAGTTTTTCTGTTGGCTTTGCAGAGCCAGGTCAAAAGCCTTATTATCAGTTTTTACTGATGCCAGGTAAAGGATGTCCGCCTGGATTTTAATCAAATTGTTTCTAATACCTTCGAGGGATTGAGAAAAACTCCCCAGTTCTTTGGAAAGCTTTTGATCATATAGCTTTATTTCGGACGCCATAGTCTCTAAATTCTGGGGAAGCGGCGTCAGGGTCTCCAGAGTTTTGTTCATGGCGTTAATGGCGTTTGATATTTTTTGATTGTCTGATTTTCTGGCGGACCTGATATACTTAATGGCGGTGGCTGCTTCTTGCAGGTTCTTTTGTAAAGAAGCGGTTGTCTTTTCAAGGGATGAAATTTTTTGCGTAGAGTCCACCTCAAGCTTTGCATGTTTTATTAACAGCGATGAAAACCGCGATTCCAAGTCTTTTGATAGCGTCTTGACCTTTGTTGTGCCTGTATCAGATACTTGTCCGACCCTTGTCTGAATGTCGCGGTACGCTAAAAAAAGGATTCCACCGATCAGGCAAGGAATTAATATGGTAATCAAGGTAATGCGCCTGCTTAATTTGTCGAGCTTAAGTTCTTGATTATCCTCTTGAAACTGTGCTTCGGGATTATCGTCCGATCTTATCCTGAATTTGGCAGATTCGTTTTCCGTCATTTGTATTTATTCCCATTCGATGGTGCTGGGCGGCTTGGAGCTGATATCGTAAACTACCCTGTTCACTCCGGCAACCTGATTGATGATCCGGTTTGAAATTTTTCCGAGCAGCTTGTGGGGTAGCCTGGCCCAGTCTGCCGTCATGGCATCTTTGCTGGAAACCGCCCGCACGGCTATGATGTTTTCGTATGTTCGCTGGTCTCCCATTACGCCCACAGTTTTTAAAGGCAGCAGAACCGCGAACGACTGCCATAATTTTTTATAATATCCGCCATTTTTGATTTCCTCAAGTAAAATGTCATCAACTTCTCTTAACACAAAAAGGCGTTTTCTGGTGATTTCGCCGATTATGCGAATGGCAAGACCCGGTCCCGGAAAAGGTTGGCGCCATATCAAGTCGTCATCCAACCCTAATTCCTTGCCCAAAAGGCGGACTTCATCTTTGAACAGGTATTTTAAGGGCTCCACTAGTTTCAGTTTCATGTTTTTTGGAAGACCGCCGACATTATGATGTGATTTAATCACCGCAGTGGGGCCTCCAAAAGCCGATTGCGATTCAATAATATCCGGATAAAGGGTTCCCTGGGCCAGGAATTCCACGCCTTTAATCTTTTTGGCTTCAGCCTCAAAAACATCCATAAAGACTTTGCCGATTATTTTTCGCTTTCTTTCAGGATCAGTTACCCCGGAAAGCGCTTTAAGAAATTTGTTCTTTGCGCTGACAAAACGGATATTGATGTCAAGATGCTGCTTCAATGTTTTTTTAAGCTTGGAACCCTCATCTTTTCTCAGCAGACCGTTATCAACAAAAATACAGGTAAGGTTTTTTCCAATGGCTTTATGAATAAGTAAAGCGGTGACAGAGGAATCGACCCCACCGCTCAAACCCAGGATTAATTTTTTATCTTTAACCACGGTTTTGATTTGATTTACTGATTCCTTGGCATAGGACTTCATGGTCCAGGTATGTTTGCATTCGCAGATGTCAAAAAGAAAGTTGCGAAGCATCCTTGTGCCCTTGGGAGTATGATGAACTTCGGGATGAAATTGGAGGCCGTAAAGCTTTTTTTTCGGATTAGCCGTGGCAGCAATTTTGGTATTTTCCGTGGAAGCGGTTGTTTTAAAGCCCTTTGGAAGCTTGGCAATAGAATCGCCATGGCTCATCCAGCAGTCGGTTTTTTTTCCTGCGTCTTTAAAAAGCCCGGTCTGCTCTTTGATATTGAGCTCCGCAAAGCCGTATTCACGTTTTTTGGTTCTTTTTACGTCTCCCCCTAAAGCGCTGACCATGAATTGCATCCCATAGCAAATCCCCAAAACAGGAATCCCAAGATTCAAAATCGCCGGATCAACTTTGGGGCTGCCTTTTTCGTAAATGCTTGATGGGCCTCCAGAGAGAATTATTCCTTCCGGTTTAAGATTCGTGATATAATCAATATCAACTTCAGGGGATTCGATCCGACAGTAAACACGACATTCTCGGACCCGGCGGGCTATGAGCTGGTTATATTGGGAACCAAAATCGATAATCAAAATCATGGGGATCCTCTTGGCTTTATTTGGAAAAATACAGGCACAACGATTTGCGAAAACATGCTGAATATGTTAGAAGC
>JABMQM010000662.1 GCA_013203195.1 Desulfobacteraceae bacterium
ATTCCAAGCACCAAATTACAAATAAATCACAAATTCCAATATTCAATCGTTCGACCTCGAGGCTCTCGACAGGTGACCAAAACCGTCCAGGACGAGACATTGTTTGAGTTTTCGAATTTCGGTCATTGTTATTTGTTTGATATTTGATATTTGGAATTTAATTTACTCCATTTGAGATAAGTGCACCCCTGTGGGGTGAAATCAAAGCCTGGTCTTCTGGGCCAAGTCTGTCCCGCTTTGCGGGGGATTCTTTACCCACCATCTCCGACCAAAATAAAAGGTGCCCAAAAGAGAGGATGCGCATAGCTCGTCACGATCTTGCCGGTGGTGTTATCTTTCAAACCCGGGTCATCAATCAACTCAAGCATGGATTTACGAAGTGCCCCTGCCCGAGAAAGGGTTTTATCCTCATGCTGATATTGGAAAAGCCCGGTTGTTAACTTTTTAGCGGAAGTCGTCTCTACCGGCCACATGCTGACAAGAATTGCCCTGGTTCCCGCATAGAAGAACGCACGGCCAAGGCCTGAGATAGCCTCGGCACCCGCGCCGTCAGCAGCCCCCGTGTTACATGCTGAAAGAACAACCCAGTCGGCATTTAGTCTTAATTTCAATACTTCTCCCATGGTCAGTAGACCATCCTCATTATCTTCGGTAACTGACGGTGCGGAGAGGGCAATTGCCGGTTGATCCAAACCATCCAAATCGCCTGGGACTAAACCGTGTGAGGCAAAGGCGATAACCCGCCGATCCGACAGATCCATAGTTTTGACCTGGCGTTCAGATGCGCGTTTACCTAAAAAGATGTCTCCTACCGGATCAGCCCCCATAATTCGGGCAATACTTTTTATTTCTTCAGCTGTATCAGGCAGGCGATTCAGCTTGCCAAGCTGGCTTGACAGGATTTGTTTGTCATCAAGACTGCCTTTTGCCGTGACACGAATACTGCGGACATTCAAATGTTCTTTTTGACCGGCAATCTTTGCAACTATTTCTCTTTTTTCTCTTTCGGCCTGTGCGAGTTGCTCTTGGTTAAAGAGGGGATCACCGAAGCCGGCAAAGGCCTTTCTGCCGGGGTTCCCGGCAGGCAGTGCTCGCAAGGTGGTAAAAGAAGAGACTGAGGGCAGTCTGGTTATAGATATTTTACGTATAAGCCACGGGACCTCACGGTAGTTGGAAAATAATTCACCCTTTTTTCGACCAAGCTTGAAAGGGGCAACAGGTAAAACCGAGAACGGCAACTGACCCAAAGAGCCGGGAGCGATAATAATTGCACTTTTGGCATCTTTCCAGCCATCCTCAACAGGTCCAAGAACCTTGCTATAAATCTTGTAGGCTAGAGTAAGATCAAATGCCGGAATATCTCCAAGGGTTCTCGGTCCGGGGTCGAGGGCTTTGCGCAGTTGGGTGACGATTTTAATAATGTCATTTTGACCAAGAGGTACGGTGGAGAATTGGATTTCACCTTTATAGGGTATAGCCCAAACATAAGTGCGGTTCTCTGAGGTATAAACAAGAATCAAGGCCTCGGTGGGATGCAACTTCTTCTGTACGGCGGCCACTGTCACGGGTTGGGGGTTCGTAAAATTCGAGTATTTGGGGAAACGTCTGCGGATCTCGTCAAGCAGGATGATGCGGGCATTGTACAAGGCGTCTATGGTGGCCTTAAGGTCTGTGAGTGCTTTGGCATCCTGTTGATCAGACGGTGCGGCCAATGCATTGGAGAATGTGGATTGCAGGGCATTTATCTGCTTGAGAGCGTCCTGTTCTCTTCTCACGAGATCGGCCAGATCGGGGATAACGGCCGCAGCCCTGGCACCGCTCGCTCCAATGGCTTCCTGTAAATAACTGCCGAAGATCGTATCCGCCAGTCGGAAGGCCTCGGCTGAAGCATTGATTCCAAACTCACTCTCTAGTTGACTGCCGCGGATTTTGTCCAAGAAATCAAAGTAGGCCTCAATTACGCTTTTTAACTTTAATCGCCGGCCGGAACCACCACTGCTTTTATCGGTTAATATCGGAATTGCCTCCGAAAAATCCCTAAGGGCCTGCTCATCATTTTTCATCATGGCATTGGCCATACCTCGCAGACCCAAAAGGAACGCAGTTCGGAAATGCCTTCCCCCAAACGATTTTTTTTCAATATCGTAGGCCGATGAAATCAAACTCATGGCCTCATCCACACGGTTTGTCTTCAAAAGAGAAAGCATTAAGCCAGGATTTCGCACCAAAACGGTTTCATAGAAATATTGATTGCCGATAAGGCTTTCCTTGGCTATATTGAATTGCTTGATTGCCTCGGAAAATTCTTCCCTGGAAACCGAAATCTTACCCAAAAATGACCTGGCATCAGCTATTTTTTTTGAATCAGGAGAAATACCCGCAGCTTCATAAATGCGTATCCGCGCGCGGGCAAGTTTCTCTGCATCCTCAAATCGGCTTTGTCTGAGCAGAATGCCTCCCAGACTACCAAGCATGTCTCCGCTTAATCCTGAATCCTTGCCTGAGTATCCAATGACTTCCTTTAAAGTTTCACGGGCCACAAGTTCAGCTTCAATCAACCGCCCCTGCTTTGCCAAATTTTTGGCCAGCTTTTCTCTATCCTTCAAATAGCCCCTTGGGCTTCTGTCTTGCCACTTTCTGAGAGACTGGTAGCCGGTTGAGTCTTTGTTCTTCCAGGCTTCGTAAGCTTTGTAGGACATATTGATCATCGCGCGTATATGAGGCTCGGCATCAGCAAATTGCCCCTTTGCTTCCAATAGCTGAGCCTGCATGAGGTGCTTATGATACACGGGCCCCCATTTTGCCCCTCTGAGGATTCTTTTATTAGCTAAACGAATGCCGGCCTCTGTAGCTTCTTTTGCAGCTTTAAAATCGCCAATTATAAGGTAACTGCGCGCCAGTCCCTTATAACTTCCAGTGCTTGCTTCCACGGCAACAGCCCGCTTATGCAGAGCAATGCCTCGACTGAAATTGCCGTTTACGATTTCACTGTCTCCCAGCCAATTCAGCAATTGGCCGAATTCTTTAGAAGATATTCCTGCCAACCACTGGCCATTTTCCCCTTCGGCATAGTGCAAGGCTGTGCGTCCATCTTCAAGACTTTGTTTATAGCGACCCAACTGCCAGGCTTTATCACTTCTATCCTTATAAAAAAATGCAAGAGCTGCACGGCTATTGACATCCGGCGGCGACCAGTCTGCCTCGGCTATCAATTTTTCAGTAATTTCAGGATCAAATTGGCCTGGCTCATCGAGGACGGCCAAAATATCGCCAATGCGGCGTGGAGGCGGAACAAATGATTCCCCACTCATGGAAACAGTTACCTGCTTGGCCTCTTTCAGGGACATTCTTTTTTCCGCGCAGGCAGTAAACAAAACAATGCTGAGGATTAATAAAATCTTTATGCATCCGGAGAGTACAACCGATGAAAACTGTGCAAAATATTTTTTGAAAAAATAGCTATATGTTGCCATAACAGATCCCTAATACACTCAACCAGTACACGCTTTAAAAAAAGATCATCCATTCCGCTGACAGATAGTAATCTATAATACCATATTTAGAGGAAATTTGTAAATCAAACGGTATTTTGTCGTGTAGTATCAAAAGCTTATTGAAGGAGATCCGAGCCGCTTCAGTAAGCATCTATGCCGAACAGCCTGCAGGTGTTTTCCCAAATTTTCGTTGACAGATCCTCAGGATTTTCGTTGCGTACTTGGGCCAATTTCAACATAATCGTGCGCACAAAGGCGGGTTCATTGCGCCGAGTTTGATTCCTTTCCGGTACAGGGGCGAGGTAGGGGGCGTCGGTTTCA
>JABMQM010000663.1 GCA_013203195.1 Desulfobacteraceae bacterium
CACACACCCCATGCAAGGGAAGCAGGCGCTCTATCAGTCACGGTTTGTGGATCTCGGTATCAGAACAAACACGGCCTTTGAGGTAGCTTATGAGAAAGCCGAGGAATTTTCCCGGCTTTTACATCAACGCACGCCATCGGCAGGGTTTATGAAGACCCTGATGCTCCAGCGCATTTGCTCCAGTTTTGCCTCCGGTTTGAAGACGGCCCGGCGGATGTTGATGCATACCATCTCCAATGAAGATGAAGATACCATCGATTCTGTTGAACACATTTTATCGCAAATGACTCCGGAAGAGATTGCCTGTCTCAGGGAAATTGAGAATCAGTTGTCAAGACCGGAAGCAACGGATTCAAAGCTTGATACGGTAAAATGGTTTTTAAATGAATTCCACTCAGATGGAAAAACCTGGCTCGAACATGGCTGCATCATCTTCAGTCAATATTATGATACCGTTGAATGGATAGCGGGTGAATTGGCAAAATCATTTAAGAATGAGGTAGTGGCTGTCTATGCGGGCGCAGGTAAAAGTGGTTTATATCGAAATGAACAATTCAATACCGTTGAGCGCGAAGTAATAAAAACGGCTGTAAGAATTCACGAAATCCGTCTTGTCGTGGCTACCGATGCCGCCTGTGAAGGACTTAACCTTCAGGCACTGGGAACCCTCATTAACATCGATCTGCCCTGGAATCCCTCCCGGCTTGAGCAGCGCCTTGGCCGTATCAAGCGCATCGGCCAGGCAAGAAAGTATGTCGATATGCTCAACCTGGTGTACCATGAAACCCAGGATGAAAAGGTCTATACAGTTCTCTCGGAAAGGCTTCAGGACACCTATGATATATTCGGGAGCCTGCCGGATACAATTGAAGACGATTGGATTGAAGATGAGGAGAATATGCGTAAGAGGATGGACAGCTACATCCATGAACGGGAAAACGCACAAAATGCATTCTCGGTAAAATATCGCACCTCTCTTGACCCCGAAGCCAATAAATGGGAGCTGTGTGCTGAAGTTCTGTCACGAAAGAATATTGTCGATGTTTTAAGTGAGCCGTGGGGTTAGAAAAAGACATCGAATCGGGTAAATTCTGTGTCAAAGAAAAATCGGAACGGAAAGGACGGAATCCAGCCACCGGTGGGGATATGATGTTATCACCCAGGAAGGTTGTTACCTTTAAGTGTTCGGGGAAGTTTAGGGATAAGATCAATAGAAGTTGAAACGGCCACAGCAATGAAAAAACATACAATTCGAAACTAAAAAGGAGGGAAACTGATGACAAAAGCTGAATTAATTGAACAAATGGCAAAGGATGCAGGAATTTCAAAGGCGGCAGCCGGAGCCGCACTGGATTCTTTCATGGCCAATGCCACAAAGGCGCTAAAGAAAAAGGACGGCAAGGTGACGCTGGTTGGATTTGGTACATTTTCAAAAGTGCGCAGGAAGGCTCGAAAAGGACGCAATCCTCAAACAGGCGAGCCTTTGAAAATTAAAGCAAGGAATGCTGTAAAATTTAAGGCCGGGAAGAAACTCAAAGACGCGGTATAAATGTTAAGGGCGGTTTATTTGACTTTCAATATCAAATAGGCCGCCTTTATTCTTCTGGAAAAATATTGTCTTTCTCAGACAGATCACGCCCCAGGGCCACTATAATCTTTCTTTTTGTTTCCAGCCGGCAGGTTAATCCTTTTTCAATCCGACTGATAGTCAATGAGGACACTCCTGCCTCTTCGAAATGATTTTACCTGTTTTGCTTATAAAAGAAATGTTTACTGTTGCAAAAATAACAACTGGTTTTTGATAAAATCTATAAATGTCAGCAATAAACCGCCCTGCAAATTAATTGTAATATTTTCATCGAAAAATCACCCAAATGCGGTTTGTGGTTATTAGCAGGAACTTTTAAAAAACGAACGGCGGTTTGTTTCTCAAGTATATTTAATCACAAAAATGGCCACTATCGACCTACTCGATGGCAATAACAATTTTCTCGTTCTTTTGGTGGTTCTCTATTTCAACTATAGTGCCCCGGATTTCTTTGTTCTGTGACAACTCAACGATCATATCTGTATCTATATCGATGCCTTTTTCTTGTAATTCTTTTGTAAATTTCTTGGGCATCAGTTTTTTCGCATAACGTATAATCGCCAGAGGAACGGTGATAGTCGTTGTGGGTTTTGTATTGCCATCATTAAATGTTCTGATTTTCAAATTCGCCATAATTTGGATACCTTTTATCAATCACCGCTTAAGGTAATTCATCAATCCATGAGCCGCCGTCAAGCCACTTCACACCCATCTCTTTTAATTTGCCACTACCTTGAAGATGGTTCATAAAATTCTGTACCCAGTTGATCAACAGCGTATCTTCGGTCATGGCGATGCCCAGTGGTTCGAAGGTGAGGGGCGACGCCCCTGCTATCAGCCCCTTGTCTTGGTAGCGGTATGCCGTCAGTGCACAAAAAGAAAAATCAGCTACAATGACATCGAACTTCTCCTGTTTTGATTCTTTTAAAGGTTAGTTAATGCTATAAATGGGTCTCGTCTGGGTGTTAAAAAATACATAACATGTAGATTGCGTGATTTCCAAACAATATTCCTCATACTATATGTTGTATGATTTTGTTCCGAATCAAGCCGGCCTTAAATTCACGATTCCTGAAGTTACATCAGAGGGTAAATCGAGTCAATAGAAGATAAAATTTCCTAATCAATCATATTCCTTAACGGCTCTTGAACCGCAGCGACCAAAGCAATTCCACCAATTCCAAGAGAAGCCCATCAGGAATGGACGCGAAATATGGGATGTTCGTGCAGAACGTGTTTTGTTTCAGCATTCTCTGCACGAACACCCGTATCACATGTGAAACCGGCTCAGGTTGTAATACTAATTTCAATGATTATATTCTTCACCTTGCCTAGCCATTTTGTTCCGTTGTAATTTTACGAGCGGTATCAACCTTTTGGTAACATTGGGGCAAAAAAAGAGAGAAACCTAACCAGGATATTTCACGCGCCTGATGTGTTCATTTACAAGACACTCAGGGGCGCAGCCGTAGTTTTTTACTGCAACCGCCTGATAACGCAGTAAATGGGCACATCAGGCAGCGCCCAAAGGGTGAAAATTTTTCAGCTTAAGAAGAAAAGGTTTTGGGTACAAAGTGCAACTTGGAAATTATAGCTATTATTTGTTTTAATCTATTAGATTTATTATATAAAATAAGTTTGCTGAAAAAATTTGATGAAATATTCGGGCTAAATATATAATGATAAATAACAAAAAAGAGATCGACAGGCGCCGGACGTTTGGAATTATAAGCCACCCGGACGCGGGCAAGACCACATTAACCGAAAAGCTGCTTCTTTTCGGCGGCGCCATTCAGCAGGCAGGGGCCGTAAAGGCCCGCAAGGCCCAAAGATATGCCACCAGCGACTGGATGGCCATCGAAAAGGAAAGGGGTATATCCGTCACCACATCGGTGATGAAATTCAATTACAATGGCTTTGAGATCAATCTTCTGGATACACCCGGGCATCAGGACTTTTCTGAGGATACCTACCGGGTGCTTACAGCGGTCGACAGCGCCCTGATGGTCATCGACAGCGCCAAAGGGGTTGAGTCCCAGACCGAGAAGCTGATGGAAGTCTGCCGCATGCGCAACACGCCCATCATTACCTTTATCAACAAACTGGACCGGGAGGGCATGGCGCCTCTCGATATTCTTGATGATATCGAAAACAAACTTCAGATCGAGTGCACACCGCTATCATGGCCCCTTGGCATGGGAAAAAGATTCAAAGGGGTCTACAATATTTATAAAAAAGAGCTTTACCTTTTTATGCCCGGCCAGGAAACAAGGAGCAGGGCCAGCATTGTGATAAACGACCTTTGCGACCCAACACTCGACAAGATTCTCGGCAGCCAGGCAGATGAGTTAAGAGAGGACATTAAATTGATCGAAGGGGCTGCCAATCCTTTTGAACTCGACCATTACTTAAAAGGCAACCAAACACCTGTTTTTTTCGGGAGTGCAATCAATAATTTCGGTGTAAAGGAGATGCTGGACGCATTTGTGGAAATAGCGCCGTCTCCGGGTCCCAGGGCTGCTGTTACGCGGGAAGTCTCCCCCTACGAGGAGTCCTTCTCCGGTTTTGCATTTAAGATCCAGGCCAATATGAATCCGGCCCACAGGGACCGAATCGCATTTATAAGGATCTGCTCGGGGAAATTTACCAGAGGAATGAAGGCCTTGCATCACCGAATCGGAAAAGATGTTATCTTATCAAACGCCACCATCTTTATGGCAAATGAACGTGAAAACGTATCAGAAGCCTATCCCGGCGATATCATCGGCATTCATAACCATGGCACCATAAAGATAGGGGACACATTTTCAGAAAAGGAACCCTTGCAATTCTGCGGAATTCCCAATTTTGCGCCTGAATTTTTCAAAAGGGTAATTCTCAAGAATCCCATGAAAACCAAGCATCTTCAAAAAGGACTGCTCCAGCTCGCAGAAGAAGGGGTTGTTCAGGTTTTCAGGCCGCTTGCCGCCAGAGACTATATCCTGGGCGCCGTGGGAATGCTGCAGTTTGACATCACCATGGAACGCCTCAAATCTGAATATGGCGTTGATGCTGCTTACGAACAGGTTGATTATAATGTTGCCCGGTGGGTCCAATGCGACGATCCTAAAAAGATGCGGGATTTTGAGGAGCAAAACAGCGCCAACATTGCAATGGATGCCGAAGGATCGAGGGCCTATCTGACGACAAGTGAATGGCAGCTCGGCTATTGCATGGAAGAATGGCTCGGGATAAGGTTCTACAAGACCAG
>JABMQM010000070.1 GCA_013203195.1 Desulfobacteraceae bacterium
CCGTTAACTTTACTAATTTTCAGGAAGCCGCCGGATGATTTAGTTTAGGTCGGGAAGCTGTCTAAACAAATTAGAGCGCGTTAAAGCGAACATCATCAAGATGCTCCCATTGTCGGACAAAAGACGCAACGATATGTACAAAACAGAGAATCAAGAGTTAATGCGGGTTAGCTTTTCCAACTCATCATCATACTGATCGATAAGATTTCCCCAGGCAAAACGCTCCATGGCTTCTGCGAGATTTTGACGTAAGGTCTCAAAGCGGGCATAATTCGATATCAGCAGGGCAAGTTTGTCAACTAAATCCGCCTGGTCTTGATAGAGAACGTCTGCATGGTAATCATGTGGAATGATTTCCGGATAGGATAGCCGGTTGGGCAGGAGAGGGATACAACCGTGACGGACGGCTTCCACCACTGAGATACCGAAATTTTCCTGTTTGGCGGTACTGATCACAATTGAACCCAGGCGCAGCCATTCACAGTATTTTTCCCGGGAATCTTCATGGCCGTAATGTACAACCCGGCGTCCGTAACGCTGCCGGGCGGCAATAAATTCTTTGGGAACCATCTGAAAATTTTCCCCTAAAAGCGCCAGGCGAAAATCCAAATTTTGTTCAAGAATCGCATCCAGAGCGTCAAAAAAATCCGCCGGGTTCTTATCAAACTCCCAGCGGTGATTCCAGATAATCAGGGGCGGCGTATCCTTTTGCAGCGGAAAACCGGCCAAGACGCTTTGTTTGGCAGGAAATTGGCACCCCGGATGTAGAGCGCCGGCTTTTTGACGAATAGCGTCAACCACCCATTTGGGTTCATATTCCGGCATCATGGTCAAAAAACCGGGAAGGCTGGAGAAAAAGGCATCAAAATGGGTTTGAGAGTTAAAAAGAACTCGATCTGCGGCCAGGGCGGTTGTGATATCGGTAAAACCGAATTGAAAGTCGCGGGCCTCTCCGGGTGCCAGTGGATAGGTGAGCTGGTTTTCGTGAAAATATACCAGTGACGGCGGGCAGGACGGGCTGCAAAGCGCCTTCAAGTCCGACAGGCTCATAAGATCGGTAGCAATTAAGCCGTCATAATTTTCAAGAGGAGGGATTTTTTTGGCAAAATATAATGCCGCCCCACGCATGCGCCACTTCCAGAAACGGGCCGGCAGTGTATATAAATCAATTTCATGTTTTGAATGCGAGATCAAACCTTCGGCAAAGTTTCGATGTGAACCTCCGAAGAAGGGCTCCAGGAAAATAAATTTCAAACAGTTTCTCCGCTATAAAATATACGGTTTACAGCTTCTCCATAATAGATTTTATCATCTCCCGGTCTTGTTGGGACAATTGTTCGAATTTTACTTCAATGCCCTGGGAATTCCTGCCGGCAACCTTGCCGTTGAGCATGAGATGGGTCTGCTCGTCACCAAAGGAAAAGCTCATGGAAACACCCTGGCCGACGGAGAAAGATTCTCCGGTTTCGATTAACACCTTGTCGAGGTTCATGCTTTGAACGAAGCTCTGATAAGAACCGTCCTCTGTGTCGTACTCGACAGCTATTTTTGATTTTGGCGGAGGTAAATCTTCCGCTAATTCAATTCCGTTTTCTTCCAGATCAAGTTCCAGGTCGTCGGCAGTTAACGCCATAATTTTCAGAACGATAACAGTAATATTATCGTGTCCTCTACGCTCATTGGAAAGATCTACCAGGGACTGACAGGCTTGATGAGGTTGTTCTTTAAGCACAATGTCACGGATCTCCTCCGGAGAAACATTATCACTTAACCCATCTGAGCAAATAACCACGATATCACCTTTGAGCATCGTAATTTCGCGAGTATCGGGCTTTACCGTTTCGTCCGCACCCATTGCCTGGGTAAGCATGTGCTGAAACTGCTTCCCCAGCGGTTTTGATCCTTCGGGAGCTATGGCTGCATGTTCGGCCGCCCAGGTGTGCAGAACGGAAATAGTCTCGACGGCCCCTTCCCGAATCAAATAGATCGGGCTGTCACCCACGTTGGATACAATCAGCGTTTCGTCGGTTAAATAGGCTGCCGACACTGTGGAACCCATGCCCTGGTAGTCCGAGGAGCTTTGGGAGCGCTTGTGAACCGCTTGATTGGCCTGATGGATACCGGTCACCAGATAGTTGGCCTCTTTGGAAAGCTTGCCGTCAGCATAGGTCATATCATCCGCTTTGCTTTCCCCTTTGATTTTTTGCATGTGTTCTTGCAGGGCCTCTACCAACATTTGACTGGCGACTTCACCGGCTTTGTGCCCCCCCATTCCGTCGGCTACCACATAAAAACCCATGGCATCATTAAAAAAGAAAAAATCTTCGTTGCCTTTTCGCTTTTTGCCTACATCGGTTATCCCGGCGGATTGAACGATGGCCATCTGATCACCTTCTGAGACCTTTAACTAAAGACTGCATGCAAAATTTGTAAAGCAGATATTAGATTATATAGTATTGTGAAACCTATAAAAAATATAAATTAATAAGTACTGAGTGTCAATGGGGTTCACTACTCTCCCCGGGGAAACGTCAAAGTCGAGTTGGAATTAATAAGATTCCTTAGTTTTTTAATAAATTTTTCTCTCGCAAAGGCGCAAAGTTCGCAAAGTAAAAAAAGATAAAACTTAGCGTCTTTGCGCCTTTGCGAGAGAATTTTAAAAGCATGTCTAATATATAGTAGTGTCAATACATTATACACATGAATAACTTTGCCCTGCAATCAGTCTATTTAAAAAGGCAACCGAAGTACAGCACAAAAACCTGTGGCGTTAAAACCGGCTGAAAAATTAACCTTATGGTTTTCCATTAATTTTTGAATAAACTGACCGGTTTTAGTTCGATTGTATTTATGGGCGCTGGAGACGGCACCGTAGATATTTCCGGTGTAAAAGCCTAATTCAACCAAAGTGATAATGCCGCCAAGGGCATTGTTGTCATTATCGAAAGCCTCATAAGCGGCATAAATCAGGGCGCCGTTGATCAAAAAGGCTATCAGGGCATCCTGGTATCTTTCAGTGTATAGAAATCCCGCCCCTGGAATGACGGACAAGAACCCTGCCAGTCCGGGATTCTTTTGTGGAATTATTTTTTCCTTGTCCAGATCAACTGCAAGTCTTTTAAGCCTGTAGGTATCTTTGTTCGGCGCACTTATTTTTGAAAAGTAATTTTTTGCTTTTTCCCAAGATGCCATTTCAATATAAAGCCAGCCTATCCTGTAATAGGCTTCGTCTTGAATATTTTCATCACCGGTTATGGTAATCAGATTGTGAAGGTTAATAATGGCGTCATCAAAAGCATTCAACTTTGCGTAGCTTTCACTGATCATCAGATATGATTTTATACTAAGATCGGTCTGGCCGTATTTTTCGATCAAGGTCTTGAAAGCATTAACCGCCTGCCGCAAACCCTTGCTTTTGAAATGCGCCATACCGATTCTGAACATGGCCGGTTCTATTCTGTCGTCTTTAGGAAAGAAATGGATAAACCGTTCGTATTCGCTGATGGCGCTTGCATATTCCTGGTTTGAAAAAAGGTATTCGGCAAACTCAAACTGTTTGTCCGCATCTATGATCAGAAAGGGTTTAACGTCCGCTTCTGAATCGGAGCCGGCATAAGATTGAGAACAGGGGAAAAAAAGAAGAAATACCAAAAAGAATGTAACGAAATGGTCGGCAAAGAATATATTACGAACTCGTATATTACGCATAATGGAGTAAATTGTTTTATAAGCCAGTATCTAACAACCAACAACCGGCATCCGGTTTTATTTTTAGGTAACTCTTAAAACCTCTTCCATTGTAGTTGAACCGTTTAATACCTTCTGGGTACCGTCCTGCCGCAGAGTGATCATATTTTGGTTTAAGGCCTCTTGTTTTATCCGGTTGGAATCAAAGGTCTGCAGGATAAGACTTTTTAAACTGGAGGACAAAGGCATGATTTCAAAAATACCTTTTCGCCCCCTGTAACCGGTATTAAAACAGTTCTCACATCCGTTGGCTTTATAGAAAACAGCTCCTTGAAGTTGATCCGGTGTAATTCCGAAGCTTGTCAAAGTAGTATCATCGGGCGTGTAGGGCAGTTTGCAAGCCGTGCAAAGCACGCGGATCAGCCTTTGGGCCACAACTGCCAAAACGGACGATGAAAGTAAAAAAGGCTCGACGCCGATATCCACCAGACGAGTAATGGCACTGGCGGAATCGTTGGTGTGCAGTGTAGAAAAGACAAGATGTCCGGTCAATGCCGACTGTACGGCGATTTCCGCTGTTTCCCGATCCCGTATTTCGCCGACCAGAATTACATCCGGATCCTGTCTGACAATCGATCTGAGACCCCTGGCAAACGTTAAGTCTATCTTGGGATTGATCTGTATCTGACTGATCCCCTTGATCTGGTACTCCACCGGATCTTCTATGGTGATAATATTGATGCCCGGAGTATTGATGGAAGACAAGATTGCATAAAGGGTTGTGGTCTTGCCGCTGCCGGTGGGCCCGGTCATAAGGATGATACCGTTGGGGGATCTGACCAGGTCTTCTAACAGGTCAAGCCTGTCGGCCGCCAGACCGATATCCGCAAGTTTAAGCATAGAGCCTGTTTTATTAAGAAGCCTGAGCACGACGCGTTCACCAAACGATGCCGGAACGGTGGAGACGCGAACATCGATATCCTGATCCCCGATTTTAACGTCGAAGCGACCATCCTGGGGCAGCCGTTTTTCGGCGATGTTCATTTTGGCCATGACTTTGATTCTCGAAATCAGCGCAGGTTGAATCCATTTGGGAGGGGCCAGCAGATTATAAAGAATACCGTCGACCCGATAGCGAACTTTAAAACTGTCCTGATAGGGTTCGATATGAATATCACTGGCACGTGCTTTTATGGATTGGGAAATAATATGCTCAAGTTTCGCACCCCTGAAATGGTGCAAAACCGCTTAAAGCATCGGTTAGAGCGTCTAAATAGTGCTGAAAATCTTCATTAATTTTAAAAAGGTCAAAAATGGTTGAGAAGGAGACGAGAAAGAGGCCACGGAAGAA
>JABMQM010000664.1 GCA_013203195.1 Desulfobacteraceae bacterium
CTTCATCGTCAATGATCAACAAGCGCTTAGCAGCACCCTCAGTATTATGTACATCGTATTCATTCATATTCATAATCCAAAAGAATTAATTGTAAATCTTAAACCTAGGGCAGGACAAACCGGAACCCAATGTTATTTGCCACAAAGGCACAAAGACACAAATGTCAGTGATAAGTTATCGGTTATCAGTTTCTCCTTACTGATCACTCCTCACTGATGACTTTTCACCCGTGACTGTCTTAGTGTCTTAGTGGCAAGATAAAAAATCTTTGCCACTAAAACACGAACGTTACGCAAGTGGTAGATATACTGCCATGGTAGTACCCATGCCCTCTTTGCTGCTGGCTTCGATTTTTCCCCCGATTCCTTCGATAATCATAAAGCTGACGGAAAGCCCCAAACCGGTTCCTTTACCGGGTTCTTTGGTTGTATAAAAAGGATCAAAAATATTGTCCATATCTTCCTTTTTAATCCCTAAGCCGTTGTCGATAACCTCAACTTTTAATACACGTGTTTTATCATTGGTATCAGCCTGTGGATTTGGCTCGACCTTGCTTTTGATCGTTATTCTGCCATTGAGCCGTTCTTTAGCATGGGCAACTGCATCGGCAGCATTAAGCAGCAAATTCAGAAAGACCTGACGCAGATGATCGGGATCAGCGATGACACTATCGCTCTGAGCTCCCAGATCGAGCTGTAAGTCAATCTGCGACATAACGGGCTGAAACTTAACGGTCTCAAGGATGTCATTAACGATTTCATGGACCGCAACAACTTGAGGACTGTCGATTGAAGGCCTTGCAAAATCAAGAAGTTGTCTGATAATCGTATGAATTCGATTTATTTCCTTCTCTGTACGAAGTATAAATTCTCCCCTGTCTTCTTCCGAAATATCATTCTGTTTAAGCAACTCAAGATAACCGGTGACAATGCCAATTGGATTCCCGATTTCATGGGCTATCCCCGAAGAGAGTCGGCCGATGGATGACAATTTTTCCGCCCGTATAACCTCCTGCTGCGCTTTTTTTAACTCAATATTGGTCTTTTCAAGGGTCTTCACGGTTGTCCGCAGGTTCTCTTTATCGGCAGCAATGTGCGTCAGCATGTTGTTTAACGCCCTGGAGAGTTTGTTGAACTCATTATCCCCTGCCTCAGACAGGAAAAACATTTCATCATCTTCGGTGTATTCATCAGCTCTTTTTACCAGTCGCTGCAACGGTTTCACCGTCAGCTTCATCATGCGGTAAAGACCGGCAAGGGTCAGCACAACCGTATTGATAAAAAGATAAATATAAAAAACATTTTGGGTTCGTCTCAAACCGGCATAAATGTTTTCAAGCGGCAGGACAACACTGGCGCTTACAATGACCCGGCCTTTAGTATATATCGGCGCGGACAGGATCAGATAACGGCTCTGTCTCCAGAACACAGCCCAGGTTGTGCCGACAAATCTCGTACTTTTATTTCCGGATAGAATGGATTGTCTCGCAAGGATTTCAAGCTCTCTATGCAAAGAGCAGCCTTTCTCATTTAAAAAAACTTTTTTTTCGTTTGCCCCCAAAACGACGCCGCACAAATACCCGGCTTCATTCAGCAGCTTTTCAAAATTATTTTGAAACTTAATATCACCAATATCTTTTGCCGGTTCAGGGGCGTTTGCCAAAATCGACCCGATTCCGGAAAGAAAAAAATATCCCCTGGAAATCTCGGATTGCTGCAGGGCCCGCTGGGCGGTGATAATCATCACAAAATCAATCAGAATCATTGCCAACACAAGCATAATCGCCAGATTGATGGTGATATTTGTTTTTAGTCCGCGGCGAAGCACATCAAACCTTTTGCTTAATTAATTGACTGAATCTAACTTTATGAAAAATATCACATACTTTAAATGAATGCAAATTTTTGAAAATAAAAAACCCGGAATCATTTAATGATTCCGGGTTATATAAAAATTTCGGCAGCGTCCTACTCTCCCACTCAGCCTCCCGAGCAGTACCATCGGCGCAAAAGAGCTTCACTTCCGTGTTCGAGATGGGAACGGGTGTTTCCTCTTTGCCATTGCCGCCGAAAAACTTTGACAATTTCGATTATAGGGCAATTTGAATAACTGTACACAAAGAACGTTCAAACGATTGTGTAAATTGTTTTGCGGCCAAGCCGCACGACCTATTAGTACCAGTAAGCTAAATGCGTTGCCGCACTTACACACCTGGCCTATCAACCTTGTAGTCTTCAAGGGGTCTTTAGTCCCGATGTCTCCATCGGGAGGGATATCTAATCTTGAGGTTGGCTTCCCGCTTAGATGCTTTCAGC
>JABMQM010000665.1 GCA_013203195.1 Desulfobacteraceae bacterium
AGCGGTGGTTTTAATTCCCGCCATTGCGGCTTGATGGCACTCTCTGCATGCCAGGTAAATTCGACCGCCTCGAATCTTTCCAGTATAACATGCTCGCTGTCCACGCCGTATTTACTCTCGGGATAATATTCAATCCACAACGTGCGCTGGGGATTGAGGTTAAATTCTTTTACGACCTGAGTGGCAACATGACTGGTACTACTTTTAACTGATCTGTTGTTGTTGGGTACATCAGTAACTATAACGATAGTATGGTGCAGATGCGACGGGCTTTTTGCACCTGTCTCTTTAAGATCATAGATCCGAAGCCGGCACTTTCCGCTGCCAAGGCTGAGTTTGCCGCCCCATCCGCTCCATTCAAAGATGTCATCGTGTATTAGCATGCAATCCTCTCTTTAAACTTGGATGAGTTCGTAAGAAAGCCGAATTCATCAAAGGTTAGTTCTCTTTTACCCTGTATTGGACAAAATAAAGCGTTTTTCATAGGTTGTAAAGAGTCTAATTAATGTCCATCCACGAATCCAAAATGAACACTAATTGCGGGTTAGCCCCCCATAAATACGCAGCAGTTTGTCGGGCAGTTCACGGACATCGGATATGACGTTGTGGCGAACATTTCCGAAAAGATCATCAAGTTTAGGGTCTGATGCCATATTAACAGTGATGGCATGGGTGTAGATGTCTTTGGAATGTGCTTCGAAGATGGCTTTGCCGGTGTCCTGAATGGCATAGTCTCGTTTGTAGTCAACATCGTTTGGAAAACCATCGCCCAGAATGATCAGCAAACGAACTTTTGCAGCCATCTTCTCCAGCTGGCAGGTCGCATGCCGGATGGCACCCCCCATCCGGGTGCTGCGTTGTGGAGCAACGGCATTGATGCGTTGTTTAATGGTATCATTCATGGTTTCATCAAATCCCTTGACACGAAAGTAATCAACCCCCAGGCGGCCGGTGCCGGAAAATCCGGCAATGGCAAAAGCGTCTCCCACAACTTCAAGAGCTTCACAGAACAGGACGATGGCTTCTTTTTCAACGTCCAACACCGTTGCCTGCGAGCCGTTCACGGTGTTGGACGTTGAGCGCGAAAGATCGACCAAAAGCAGCACGGCAACATCGCGCACTTGTTTGATGCGCTTGATATAGAGTCGATCAGAGGGTATTCGGCCTGCTTTTTTATCCATGGCAAAATCCAAAAGCGCCCGGTAATCGAACTCATCCCCTTCGACCCACTGTCGTAATCTGACAAGGCCCTCGGGCTTTAAAAGTTCAAAGGCATAGCGGATGATTTTTATCAATCCTGCGTGTTTTGTGAGGGTATTGCAATAAAAGTCGCCCTCTACCATGGGTAAATTTCTATCCAGCACCCTCACGTGAGCTGCAAGATAATCCTGCAGGCCGCAGTCCCATTCGGGGTACCAGAAAACAGGCCCGGTGACGTCATCGCCGACAACCGACACCGGATCCCGGGGGCCAAAGATTTTGGAAAGATCGAGCCAGGACAGGTCCACGGTTTGTTGAACATGTTGTGCGCCGGCCTCTTGATCTTTTTTAGGGCTGAGGATCATCGCCTGAAGGTCTTCACGGGAAATGGAACCATTTGCGGCGATCAGGTGTCGACGGATGTCCGATTTATAAACCCGCAGTTCTTTGTCTTTAAGCTGATCTTTCAATTTGACTGCAATTTTCTCAAAATGCCGGTAGGTTGAGAAAAAAAGATCGGGCCTTAACCTGCGGCCGAAGGGCGTCAGCATCGACTCGTAACATTCTTTTAGCCTTTTGTCCGGTGCGGTTTGCTGTAAAAGCCTCTCCACATCCTTATAGCCGGCAGCTACCATTTCAGCACAGGTCTCCACCGTATCATCGACAGCTATCGCCTCTTCAAACCGTGCTGAAATCTTAGCGGCGTGATCGATAAGTACTTTTTCGACGTCCAGCTTTTTTTGAACATCAATCTCAAGGGCGATCCACAGATACAGGAGGGTAACGAGGCCCACGGGTGTTGCCGTATTCAGCATGCGCATGGCTTCCCGGCATAGCAGGGGCAATGTTTGCCGGACAAGGCCCGGATATAGTTTGCCGAGCATGATCTTTAGGCGTCCGTGTTCGAAAACCGTAAAAAGGTCGGCAGCCAGCTCCGGGACCGGAAATAAATCGAAAAAACGCTCCAGATCGGACAGGTTGTTCTGATTTTGGATTTTGGATTTTAGATTTTGGACTAAATCGGGCGCAATGTTCAACGCATTCAAATCCGCAATCCGCAATCCGCAATCCGCAATCGATTGGCAG
>JABMQM010000666.1 GCA_013203195.1 Desulfobacteraceae bacterium
GCCGCCAGGCCGCTCCTCAAACGAAGTGCTCCTCAAGCATAGCGGTCCTTTTCCCCCCTTCTTTGTGTCTTCGTGTCTTCGTGGCTGAACTGTTACCAAAAACTTAATATTTAGATGCGGCCACCGCTCCACCTTAACTTGGCTTTGAGGACATCAAAATAGGTCTGTTCCGGCATAACGATCATGTTGACGGGATGTGGTGATTTGCTGATAACGATGGTATGGTCTTCATTGATCTCGAAGCCGGCCTGTCCGTCAAATGTCAGCATGACATCTATAGGCTTTCTGATAAGTCTGATTTTGATGCTGGACGAATCGGAGACGATCAGTGGCCGGTTGGTCAAGGTGAAAGGGCATATGGGGGTTATAATGATCCCCGGAACTTCAGGGTGGACAATGGGACCGCCGGCTGCCAGCGAGTAAGCGGTGGATCCGGTGGGGGTTGCAACAATCAGACCGTCGGCGCTGTAAGTGGTTAAATAGTGGTCGTCGATATATGTGTTGATATGTGCCAGGCGAGCCAGGGCTTGTTTGTTGATGACAATATCGTTGAGTACGGTTTCACTCATAAGTTGGCGTTCACCTTGCATGACTTTGACGTGGAGGCGCATTCGGGGTGTTATTGTAAACGCATTATTTAAAATGTCATTAGCAGCAGATAACAGATCTTCGGCTGCAGTTTCCGCCAAGAAACCGACCTCCCCGAACTTGACGCCAATGATCGGGATATTCTGATCTCCGATCCAGCGCACCGCACTCAAAAAGGTGCCGTCTCCTCCCAGAACGAAAATGCAGAACAGGTCCGAGGGGGCCAAGGTTTTGTCTTTGTCTGCGAATTTGCGGCTGGGAGGCAAATTATCTTTCCTGACCACATCAATATTTTTTGATCGCAGCCAATGTTCAAGTTCATCGGCTGTCTTAACAGCCTCAGCATCCGGTTTGACGACAATCCCTATCTTTTTCACGGCTAAGTGACTCCTTGTATCTTCTACCTAAATTGATCCCGCAGCGCCAAACCATCGCCATAGCTGTTTTGGCGCGTCGGTGACTTGTTATAGCGCAGAGAAGCTGCCGATGGTTTGGCGCTGCGGGAGTTTTATAAAATCGTATTACCTGAATCTCGTAAGATTCAGGTAATACGATTTTATTACAAATATCTTAATCAAACAGCAAGTTGTTTTTGAAAATAAAGCATAGAAATTCTTTTAGCTTGACTCAACATTTTCATATCTTTATAAATAGCTTTATAAGATTGGCATAATATGGATGTTTTATTAACAAAATTCAGAGGGAGGAACAAATTATGATGAAGAATCACTTTGGAAAGCTTTTTGTTATGGCTATTCTCGTTTTTTTTGCCGGGTCTTTAATGTATTCATGCGGTGAATCTCAAAAACCTGCTGAACCTGCCAAAAAAGCTGAAGCGCCGGCCCCAAAAGCTATGGAACCGATTAAGATTGGTGTTGCCGGACCGCACAGCGGTGACCTGGCGTCTTACGGGATTCCAACAGTAAAGGCGGCGGAGCTTGTAGTTGAAAAGATAAATGGCAAGTGTGGCGTCAACGGTCGAAAGATCAAACTGATTATCGAAGACGATGTCTGTAAACCCGAAGTGGCTACCAACACAGCAACCAAGGTAGTGGGTGAAGGTGTTCACGCAGTTATAGGACACATTTGCAGTGGGGCCACCAAGGCTGCTCTGGGAATTTATAAAGAATCAAAAATAGCTGCTATTTCCCCTTCGGCTACCAACCCAGCCCTAACACAAAGCGGCGACTACCCCAATTTTTTCCGTACCATCGCCTCCGACGATGCCCAGGCAAAACTTGAAGTCGATTTTGCCTTGGACGTATTGAAGTTAAAAAATATTGCTGTGCTGCATGACAAAGGTGATTACGGCAAAGGGCTGGCTGAGTTCGCCAAAAGCTTTCTGGAAAAAGACAGCCGGGCCAAAGTCGTTTTGTACGAAGGCATTACTCCGGGGGCTGTCGATTATTCTGCGGTTGTTCAAAAAATTAAACGCTCGAATGCTGAAGCGGTCATATTTGGCGGCTATCATCCTGAAGCATCCAAAATCGTTGCCCAGATGCGCAAAAAGAAGATGGATACCATATTCATTTCTGACGATGGTGTTAAGGATGACACGTTTATCAAAGTCGCAGGCAAGTACGCCGAGGGCGTGTATGCCACCGGCCCCATGGACACATCCAGTAACCCCATGGCAATCGAGGCCATTGCTGCCCATAAGAAAAAATACGGTTCAGATCCGGGTGCTTTTTTCCTCAATGCTTATGCAGCTACGCTGGCGTTGCTCAATGCCATCGATAAATCTTGTTCAACAGATTATGATGACATCGTAAACGCGCTAAGAACCGAATTTGTCGCCACCCCCCTCGGCATACTCCGTTTTGATGAACGCGGAGATGCAATAGGTGTCGGTTTCTCCATTTACCAGGTCCAAAACGGTGTTTATGTTGAAATAAAATAAAAGCGAGCAACCACTTTTTCCAGGGGCAGGCATTAAACGTCTGCCCCTGGCTTGTTAACACCTTCGAGTTGGCATCATATGGAGTATTTTCTTGAGCTTTTTTTGAGCGGATTGATCCGTGGAAGTATTTATGCCCTGATTGCCCTGGGCTATACCATGGTTTACGGTATTATCGAACTGATCAACTTTGCCCACGGCGAAATCTATATGATCGGTGCCTTTACCGCCCTGATTGTCGCCAGTGTCCTGACGATGTTAGGCTGGAATCAAATTGCCATCATTTTGCTGGCATCCGTTGTTGCGGTTATTTATTCGTCTGCGTACGGCTATACCGTCGAAAAAATAGCCTATCAACCCCTGCGCGGTGCTCCGCGTCTGTCGGCGCTGATCAGTGCCATCGGCATGTCTTTGTTCCTTCAAAACTACGTGCTGCTGGCGCAGACATCCGATTTTATGCCCTTTCCCAGCCTTATTCCTGAATTTAAGTTTATGGAGTCCTATGAGCATATTATCAGCTCGCCGGAGATCGTTATTCTCGCAACAACGACCCTGGTGATGATTTTTCTGGCGTTTTTGATCAAGTTTACCCGGATGGGCAAGGCCATGCGGGCAACGGCCCAGGATCGGGAGATGGCCATGCTGGTTGGCGTCGATGTTGACCGGATTATCTCCTTTACGTTCATTATCGGTTCGGCCACAGCGGCTCTGGGCGGAGTTTTGATTGCCTCCCATATCGGCCAGATTAATTTTTATATCGGTTTTTTAGCCGGGATAAAGGCGTTTGTGGCCGCGGTGCTTGGCGGCATCGGCAGTATTCCGGGAGCGGTTGTGGGGAGCCTGGTGTTAGGATGGACCGAAAGCTTTTTTACCGGTTATGTCTCCAGCGATTACGAGGATGTTTTTGCATTTTTGTTTCTTGTTTTTATTCTTATTTTCAGGCCGTCGGGAATCATGGGCCGGGCGGAAACAGAAAAGGTGTGATCCTCCAATTGAGTTCAACTCAATTGAGTATTTTTCGTGTTTTAGTACTTTCGTGCTTTCCCGCCTGCCAAAGTCTTGTACGGTGGACAGGCGTGGTATTTTTTTCTTTTCCGGTTTATCCGGGTTGGGATTTGCGAATTGATTAGCGCTCGAGAAATAAAACGATCATTTCTGGTATCGATCTGGTTCATGTTTCTGACCTTTCCCATTATGGTCATCAAGGTCAATACCATTGAAAATATTGTGGTCTGGCGCTGGAAAAACCTGTTTATCGTGGGCATCGGAGTTTTTTTGCTTTCTTTTGTCTGGCGTTATTTGATCAAACGCAAGGAAGTCGGAAAGAAAAAGGCTGAAGCAGGGGAACTGGTTAAGCCGCCAATCACCCAGCGAGTTCTGAAAGAGCCCAAATTTTATATCCCGGCACTGATTGCAGTTGCCGTTTTTGCAATCGCATTTCCGTTTGTGTTTTCCATGTACCAGACCAATATTATGGTTACGGCGCTGATTTATGTCGTCATCAGCCTGGGGCTTAACATCGTGGTGGGACTGGCCGGTCTGCTCGATTTGGGGTATGTGGCCTTTTATGCTGTGGGCGCCTACACCTATGCCCTTTTAAACTACCATTTCGGGTTGGGGTTCTGGACGGTTCTTCCCATCGGGGCTGCCATGGGTTTTCTTTTCGGGGTGCTTTTGGGCTTTCCAGTGTTGCGTCTGCGCGGAGACTACCTGGCCATTGTGACTCTCGGGTTTGGAGAGATCATCCGGCTTATCCTGGAAAACTGGAATGAATTCTCTTTCGGTCCCAGCGGAATTGCCAACATCCCCCGACCGGGCCTGTTCGGGATACAAATGTCCCTGCACAGTTCAATCATCTATCTCTATTTTCTGATGATCGGCCTTACCCTGTTTACCATTTTTGTGGTCAATCGTTTGCAGGATTCCAGGATCGGCCGCGCCTGGATCGCACTGCGGGAAGACGAGATTGCCTGCCAGGCCATGGGAATAGACAAAACCAAGACCAAGCTGACGGCTTTTGCATTAGGGGCTACCTGGGCCGGAATGGGCGGCGTTGTCTTTGCGGCCAAAACCACTTTTATCAATCCGGCCAGCTTTACCATATGGGAATCGATCATTATCCTCTGTGTCGTCGTCATCGGAGGTATGGGGTCGATTATCGGAGTCATTATCGGAGCCTTGATTTTGATTCTTTTACCGGAGTACCTGCGGGCGTTTTCCGAATATCGCATGCTTATATTCGGTGCTGTCCTGGTCGTCATGATGGTCTTTCGTCCCGGCGGAATCATCAGTGATGTGCGGCGGATCTACCGGTTTGAAGAACGCGAAACAACAGCATAATGCTATGGAACCTATCTTAGAAGTTAAGACGTTGACCATGGACTTCGGGGGCCTGCGGGCTCTGGATAGCCTGGACCTGGCCGTTTACCAAAATGAGATCGTGGCCCTCATCGGTCCTAACGGTGCCGGGAAAACCACATTTTTCAACTGCATAACCGGACTTTTCCCTCCGACTAAAGGCGAGATGCTGATTGCGCCGCCCGGAAAAAAGCCCACAAAGCTCAATGGATTGAAACCCAACATCGTTACCGCCAACGGTTTGGCCCGCACGTTTCAGAACATCCGCCTGTTTCCCAATATGACGGTGCTTGAAAATGTGATGATCGGCCGCCACTGCCGCCTGTCATCGGGAATTTTAGGTGCCGCATTCAGAAACAGAGCAACTGTGCTGGAAGAAGAAAAGGTGGTTGAAGAAAGCTATGCCATGCTCAAAAAAATCGGCCTGGACGCTTTTGTCAATGATTTCGCCAAAAATCTTCCCTACGGTGCCCAGCGCCGTTTAGAGATCGCCAGGGCCATGGCAACCGATCCCTTTCTTCTTCTTTTAGACGAGCCGGCTGCGGGAATGAACCTGCAGGAGACCCGGGAACTGGACGAGCTGATTGTCAGAATTCGGGACGAGGAAGGGATTTCTATTCTGCTGATCGAACATGACATGAAGCTGGTCATGAGCCTGTCCGACAGAATTTTTGTGGTCGATTACGGAAAGAAGATCGCCCAGGGCACACCCGCAGAAATACAAAACAACCCTGCTGTGATAAAGGCGTACCTCGGAGAGGAGATCGATGCTTAAGCTGAAGAACATCGAAACTTTCTACGGCAACATTCAGGCCTTAAAAGGCGTCAGCATCGATATTTCGGAAGGGGAGATCATCACACTGATCGGGGCCAACGGTGCCGGGAAAACAACAACACTCATGTCCATCTGCGGAATCGTTCCGCCCAGAACCGGGGAAATTTTATTCCTGGGCGAACCGATTCACCAGTTAACCCCGAACAAAATCGTTGCTCTCGGCATCTGTCAGGTCCCCGAGGGTCGTCGAATTTTTCCCTATCTGACCGTTCTTGAAAACCTGGACATGGGGGCGTTTTTAAGGAATGACAAGGCCGGCATAAAAAAGGATATCGAACACATGTTCGAGCTTTTTCCGATTCTGGCCGAAAGACGGAATCAGGCCGGCGGCACCCTCAGCGGCGGTGAACAGCAGATGCTCGCCCTTTCCAGGGCGCTGATGGCCAGACCGCGACTTCTTTTAATGGACGAACCTTCTTTGGGGTTAGCCCCTTTGGTGGTCAGACAGATCTTTGAGATCATCAGAAAAATAAATACGGAAAGCAATACTACCATATTTCTTGTGGAGCAAAACGCCAATTTGGCTCTAAAGGTTGCTCACAGGGGGTATGTAATGGAAAACGGCCGGATCACGCTTTCCGACTCCGCGGACAGACTCCTTGCAAACGAAGACGTCAAGCGTGCCTACCTGGGGCTGTAGGCTTGCCCGCCTCGGGCGGGTTCAGAGGTTCAGGGGTCAGGGGACAGAGGTCAGTGGTATGTCCTTGACGAAACAAGTGATTTAGAGCTATCTGTTTAGTGGACAAAAAAAAAGGTTTTTGACTTGTGAAGAGAATAAATATATTTAGCTCTGTTTTGTTCGCACTGCTTTTCGCGTTGGTCCAGTTA
>JABMQM010000667.1 GCA_013203195.1 Desulfobacteraceae bacterium
CACACGCTTTAAAATCTGATCATCCATTTCGCTAATTAACAAAGCATTATGGAAAAGAAATTAAACACTCCAAATAAGACCGTCTGAAGAATATATGTATTATGATAATCGGCGGCTGGCAAAAAAATTCCTTTATCGATTACCCCGGAAAAATAAGTTGTGTACTTTTCTTTTCCGGGTGCAATTTCAAATGCCCCCATTGCTATAATCCGGATCTTGCCAGAGGCAAGCCTGCCCATATTTTAGAAGAGCACCGCGTTTATGATTTTTTGGAACGGCGTAAAGTTTTTTTAGACGGGGTTGTACTCTCCGGCGGGGAACCCACCCTCAATAAAGATCTCTTTGACCTTTGTGCGAAAATTAAAAAATTGGGCTATCCGATAAAACTGGACACAAATGGAAGCCGGCCGCAGATGATCGCAGGGCTTTTAGCTGAAGGCCTTATCGACTACATTGCCATGGATATAAAAACAGACCCCTGGAACTACTCGCCCTTAATCCAACAAAAATGCGATCCGGAACAGATTTTTACAAGCATTAAAATCATTATGCAATCGGGGATAGCCTATGAATTCAGGACGACATGCATAAAACCGCTGGTGGATGAAAACGTTGTTGAACGCATTGCGCAGCGTATTAAGGGTTCAAGGCTCTATGCCCTCCAGCAATTTAAAAACTTCGGGGTCCTGCAACCGGAGTTTTTCGAGCATAATAACTGCAAGTATGATCATAACGAACTTATGCATTTAAAATCTGTGGCGGAACCCTGGGTTCAAAAGTGCATTGTCCGCTGAGAAACTACAAGCCATCACCGCCATCCTGCCTGACCCGCGCATAATCCCATCTAGCATTACTCATAAAAAATCTATATTTATGGATGGACACTATTTTGGTTTTGCAAAGACATGTTAAAGTTTTTTGCTGGGCAACCGATATAAACAAATGAGATATAAGACCTTTCTTCATGCAATTATGTAAACAATAAACATTGACGGCTTCGTAAAAAGTTTTTTGTGAGCGACATCGAGTCCCGCCTTTGGCGGGAGAGAAAGATTCATGAGGAGTCTGTCGCTTAAAATTACAAGCTGTTTGAGGGTGTTAGGCCGAGTTCTTGCAATTTAGCCAAGCGAGTCATGAATCCCAAAATTGCTCGCCCAGCGAGCAAAATCAGACTTTTTACGAGTTCATCAACATTTATAGTGCGATCATGGACCGGAGGTTGATTTGGCACCGTCTGAAGAAAAACAAAAAAAGCTTAAAAAACTAGTAAATTTAGTGAATCGGTCCGAAATCGCTTCAATTAAAAGCATCGTTTCCGGTGTCGTCAGGATCATCAATGACCCTAAAGCATCGATATGGGACTTAAAGGAAATGGTTGAAATTGATCCTCCCTTGACCGCCAAAGTACTAAAGGTAGCAAACTCTGTCTATTATTCTCCCCCCAAAAAAATCGGAGAAATTAAGCAAGCGTTGATCTGGATAGGCTTCGATACTTTAAAAGAAATGGCGTTGAGCCAGAAGGTTTCTGAAATCTTTAACAAAAATGGTTCTGTTGAAGGATATTCAATAAGCTCCCTGTGGAAACACTGTGTTGCCGTAGCCCTGATCACGAAAATGATTTACAGGAAGGAATTCAGGGAAAGAGGTGCAAATGCATATGTAGCCGGTTTACTGCATGACATCGGCATTATCGTGGAATCTCAGTTTTTGCAAAACGACTTTAGCCTAGTTTTGAGCAAAGCAAAGAATGCAAAAACGAATTTGTCAGAGGCCGAGCAGGAAGTTTTCGGCTTAAATCATGCAGATATCGGGATGGCAATCGCCGAAAATTGGAATCTTCCGCAAGAGATTGCCGGGGCTATCGGATATCATGAAAATCCCCTTAAGGCTGAACAGGGCTCCTCTAAGCTTGCTTCGACATTATATATTGCCGAATATTGCTCCCAAGACAGCAGCATAGGATATTCAGAAGCGCCTTTTCAGAATAACGAAATTTTTGAGCAATGCTTGGCTGAGCTGAACATGGACCCCCATGCACTGGATTTGATCGTAGAGGATGCAAAGCGAGAACTAAACGAAATGGAAGATCAGGGCTTGTTTTAGAATGACACAATCTGAAAATAGCAAAAAGCTTGAAGATAAAATCGTCCGATTGGAGACACGCATAAAGCATCTTACCAACGAACTTTGCGTTGCCAAAGATGAATATACCACTTCAGCGAAGGACTATTTTGATTTGCTGTCCAGCTTGGAAGAAAAGGTTTTCGAGCGCACCAAAGAATTAAAAGAAACTCACCTTATTTTAGAAGCAAAAGGCCGTGAACTGGAAATAATGCTGGATTCGTCATCGGGAATGATTTTCTATAAAGATAAAGCGCAAAGGTATATTCGCGTAAATAAAAAATTTGTTCAAATCGCTGGTATCCCTATGACTGAGGTGCTTGGCAAGACCCATGCCGAACTGTTTCCCGACAATAAGGGGCAAGTTTTGGACGATGATTCGGAAGTAATCCAAAAAGGAAAACCGATGCTGCAAAAAACCGGCATTCTGGAAACAGCCCAGGGCCGCAAATCTTTAATTGTAGATAAGTTTCCATACAAAAATATTGACGGCAAGGTTATCGGTGTCATTGGATTTGCTATGGATTTAACCGATCTTGAGAAGGCGGAAAAAGAGAAAAAAGCACTGCAGGAAAGAATTGCCCGTGCAGAGAAAATGGAAGCTATCGGACTTTTGGCCGGTGGTTTTGCCCATGACAGCAA
>JABMQM010000668.1 GCA_013203195.1 Desulfobacteraceae bacterium
TCCATCTATGGTGCCTGGCAGGCTTCGCTGACGCAATTTGATGCGCTGCACATCGGGCTGACCGCTACACCGGCCCGATATATAGACCGCAATACGTATGAATTTTATCATTGCAAGACCGGTCAGCCGGATTTTGCCTACCGAATACAGGATGCCATTGCCGCCGGGTACCTGGTACCTTATAGATTTGCCATTGGAGTCACTGAGGTCATTGCCGAGGGTGCCGACATCGACGAAGAGCATTATGACCCCGCCAACTTTGAACGGCAATGGACAAACGAGAAAACAAATCGCCTCATGATGGAAGAGTTCGACCGCCTGGCCTGGGACAACTACCAGGAACTGGCTCCCGGTCAGGAAACCGGCCCGGGCAAAACCATCATATTTGCCATCACCAAGCATCATGCCGCGCGGCTTGCCGAACACTTAAATGAACTGCATCCGGAGCTCAAAGGGCGTTATGCCGAAGTCATTACTTCAGACGTTGCCGACCCGGATGCATTGATTCGACAGTTCAAAAAAGAAACCTATCCCATGGTGGCAGTCAGCGTCGGCATGCTGGACACCGGATTTGACTGCCGGGAAATTTTGCACCTTGTCATGTGCCGCAGGGTGTTCAGCCCAATCCTCTATCAGCAAATGCGAGGACGCGGTACACGCATAGCGCCCCACATTCAGAAAAAAAAGTTTGTGATTTACGATTTTTTCCAGAATCACAAACATTTCAATGATAGCGATACGGATGTCTTTGAATGGACCGAAGAAGGCGGCTATGCGCCAGGCGGAGCCGGTGGTAAACCGGACCCTGTATCCGAGTTGATTGAGCTGGGGGTGGATGACGAATGGCTGGAAGCCGTCAGCTATGTGGAAGTCGGCCCTGACGGCGAACGCATAGACAAAAAGGACTATGTCACCAACTGGAAAAAAACTATTCGTAAGCTCGGCAAGGATGACCCTATTATAGAGAAGGTCAAAAATGATGAGCTCCTGACCGATGAGGAAGAGCAGACCCTGGCCGCAAAGCTGAATTCTCCCAAAATGTATTTTAACGAGGAGAATCTGCGCCGGGCCTATAAAGATCCGGTCGGCAACCTGATAGACTTTGTCAAGGAAGCTTTGGGACGGCTTAAGATTAAAAGCCGGGATGAAAAACTGGAGGAAGTTTTCCGGGCCTGGCTGGTTTCGCGCTCTCTTGCACCCGAGCAGGCGGAATATCTTTCTTTGCTGAAAAATCGTGGAATCGTCACCGGAAAAGTCATGCTGGATGATCTTTTCAGTCCGCCGCTCTCTATTCTCAACGCAGCAGGGATAGGCCTTGAGCTTTTCGGAGAGCAGGGGCTCATGGAAATTATTGAAGACATCAACCAGAACGTTTTCAGAAAGACATTATAAACAAACCAGTAGAAAGGACGCTGCACTATGGATCAGGCAATACGCCGCAAACTTCGCCGGATCACAGATATCCTCTGGGCAGGCGGGGTGACCAACCCGGTCACCTATATTGAACAGATATCCTACCTTATTTACCTCAAGCTTCTTGATGAGGAAGAGAGCAGCCGCGAATTGCGGGACCGTCTTGATGCCGGCAACGGCAAGCGACTTTTTCCAGACCAGGCGGAGCGCTTCCGGTGGATGAAATGGCGGTTCTTTAGCGGGAATAAATTAAGGGATTATATCCGCGATGAGGTTTTCCCTTACATGGCTTCACTGGTAAAAGACGAGCCCCAGGTTGCCGAATACTTCCGGGATGCGGTGCTTGAGATCATGGACCCCAATGTGCTGAAAGAGGTGGTGGATGAGTTGGACACCATCGATTTTCGCAAATTGGGACCGGATGTCAAAGGTGATATTTTCGAGTACCTGCTGACCCATCTCGGCCAGTCCGCCTTGAACGGCCAGTTTCGCACGCCCAGGCAGATCCGCGCTTTTATGGTCGCCATGGTGGACCCTGATATCGGCGATACCATTAATGATCCGGCCTGCGGGACCGCCGGTTTTCTGATTGATACAGTAGACCATCTTCTGGCCAAATACAGCGAAAAGCCCCAGGAAATTCCGATTTACGGTGAGGACTGGCTGGAAAAGCGCGGCCAGAATTTGGCAGAAGCAAAAAAAGCAATCCCCAACCTGCAAACTTACAAAAAAGGGGCCGGAGAAAAGATACCGGACTGGGGCGTTCTGGAAGCCTCCATATACGGTACGGATGTATCCCGCCAGATGATGCGCATATCCATGATGAACCTGGTTCTGCACGGTATCGGCAAGGCCAGGCTCAAACGCGCCAATGTGCTCTCCGAAATCGGCGGACAGTCCGAGGATGATCTCAACCGTCGCTACAAGGTGATTCTTTCCAATCCGCCCTTTGCCGGCGTACTGCCGAAAGAGTCTATCCGGCAGGACCTGCCCACAAGCTCAAAGAAAAGCGAGCTTCTTTTTCTGGCCCTCATGATGGAGTCGCTGGCATCCGGCGGCCGCTGCGCGGTCGTTGTGCCGGAAGGGGCGCTGTTTGGTTCTTCTAATGCCCACAAGTCGCTGCGACAGAAACTCGTGCAGGATTTTGAGATACTTGCCGTGGTGTCGCTTCCCGCAGGGGTATTCAAACCCTATGCCGGTGTTAAGACCTCGGTATTAATTTTCCGCAAACCGGTTTCCGTTCCCCAAAAGGGTAAGGCTGCCACGAAAAAGATATGGTTCTATGATGTGAAAAACGACGGCTTTGACCCCGTCAAGATCCAGGGCGGCGTCCGGCCTGAGACACCGGAGAAAAATGACATCCCAGGACTTCTTATCGCGTGGGGAGAATATAAAAAATCCAATTTCCAGTCACCCCCTGGGGTAGAGACTGGTCCCATTCTTGATCCGGGGAGTAAGGAACCCAAGTGTTGGTGGGTATCCTATGACACCATTGAAGCTGGTGACTTCAACTTTACCGCCAGCCGTTACAAACCACAGATTGGGGAAAAAGTGCCGGATGATGACCCTGCTGATCTTATCCGTGAAGTGATGGCAATTGAGAAGGAAATCACCGTAGGGTTGGAGAAATTGCTGAAAGAAGTGGAGACGGTAACTTGAAGTGGCCTTATCGAAAAATTGCTGAATTTTGTGTTACAGGAAGTGGGGGAACTCCATCAAGACAAAAGGCGGGTCTATATTATGGAGGTGATATACCATGGATAAAATCTGGGGAGCTTAAAGATTCTATTCTTATTAAAACTGATGAAACTATTACTAAGAAAGGATTAAAGGAATCTTCTGCAAAATTAGTCCCAAAAGGGTCCATTCTCGTTGCAATGTATGGCGCTACTGTTGGCAAAACGGCTTTATTAGGAATAAACGCTACTACAAATCAAGCAATTTGTAATATACAACCAAATCCTGAAATAGTTGAAAATAAATTTCTCTGGCACTTTTTAAAAAGCAATATTAAAGAATTATTGCATAAACGGTTTGGTGGTGCACAACCAAATATCAGCCAGCAAATAATAAAAGAAACTAAAGTCCCTATTCCTCCAATTTCCGAGCAGCGTCGAATTGTTGAAATCCTCAACCAGGCGGATCGACTGCGGAAGCTGCGCGCGGATTCCGACACCAAAACCAAGCGTGTCCTGCCAGCATTATTTTTCAAAATGTTTGGTGACCCTGTTTCGAATCCGAGAGGGTGGGAAGTGGGAAAACTTGGAGATGTCTGCGAACGAATCACAGACGGAACCCATCAACCCCCTCCGTTCGTTGAAAATGGAATTCCTTTTCTGTTCGTGCAAAATATTATCAAAGGATTTATTAATTTCGATACACAGAAGTTTATAGCTCAAGATACATACGAAAGCTTGACCAGAACTATCGCACCTCAAAAAGGAGATATTCTTTATTCAACAGTTGGCAGTTATGGTGTCGCCGTCGTCGTTGACACTGATCGCATATTTCTTTTCCAGCGACATATCGGGCATCTTAGACCAAAAACGGCAATCATTGACCCGTGGTTCCTTAGCGCGCAAATGAACACACCCTTCGTACGAGCTCAAGCCGACCAGCGAGCGAGAGGAATAGCGCAAAAAACATTAAATCTTTCCGAGATTAGGCAATTTCAGGTACTAGTACCTCCACTCGTTGAACAAAGAAAATTCAGAAACGCGATGCTATCACTTGAGAAAGTCAATGGACGAATGAAAGACCAAGAGACCCTTATTGATAGTTTGTTCCAAGTGATTTTACACCGTGCCTTTATCGGTGACCTCACCGCCTCCTGGCGCGAAGCACATATGAAAGAACTGCTGCAGGAAATGGAACTTCAAGCAAAGGTATTGGCATCTTAGGAGACAGTAAATGATCAATTCTCTATATCTAGGCAATTTCAAAGCGTTTGCGGAAACACAAAAGATACCAATAAAGCCGATAACGCTTATTTTTGGGGCAAACAGCGCCGGCAAATCCAGCATCATTCACAGTCTGGCTCTGGTTCACGAGGCGCTTCGCACCGGAGAGCTCGACCTGTTCCGTACCGATCTGGGCGGCAGTTCCGTTGATCTCGGCGGCTTCCGGCAGTATATCCATAGGCGGCAAGCTAATCGCCGCATGGATTGGCGGATTACGCTTAACACCGCAAAGTTCCAGGGCCGCCTCAGGGAACTACTCGAACCGGTAAGTGAGATAACTGCCGGAGTAACCATTGGCATGCCTCTTGACGATATGGACCAGCCCTTGCCAGGATCTGAACCGCATGTTTTTTCCTGCGAACTTGAAAGTGACGGCAAGACGCTTTTGCGGATGAGCCGCCGACCGGCGGGCCATTTTGCACTTGATCTTCTTCCATACAAGCATCCTGTTCTGCAAAGGATCATCACGGCCCTGCTGGAGGGCTTCACTACTACAGGCAAAATTACTGAAAAAGACGTTGAAGGACTGGAAGCGCCGATTTCCGAAATAATTGCCAACTTACGTGCCCCCATGGGCGCATTTTTTCCAAAGGGACTTAAGGATCATAGCGGGGAGGATGAGGGCGAAGCCTGGCAACTGAGCCTTTTCCCGGTCAGTAAGGGGTATCGTCAGGAAGACCTTGCCAAGGCACTCCGCTTCTTTCTTCCCCGAACCTTAGATGAATTGATCCGAGAACTGAATACGGAACTGCATTCCGAAATCAACCGCCTTCAGTATCTTGGTCCGCTGCGTTCGTATCCGGCCAGGCATTTTGCTTTTGCCGAGCACGAAGACATCAACTGGTACGCCGGGGGTGGGTATGCCTGGGATGTGGCCCGCAGAAATCATGAAGTGCGCAGCAAGGTGAACACCTGGTTGGGTGACAAAGAAAAGCTCAGCACACCCTATGAGTTGTCTATTCGCAACCTGCTAACTGTTGATGATCTTGATGCTGATTATGATAAAATTATTTCAGCTTTGGAAGAAAATTTTACCAGCAACAACGAAGAAGCATACGGAGGTGATCTTTTTGGCTATCTGTATGCCGATGTTATGAAAAAGATAAAAGAGCGGGAAGAAAACCTCTCTAACGTCCAGGAACTTGTCCTGATTGACAGAAGAACGGACACACAGGTCTCTCATCGGGATGTCGGCATCGGTGTAAGCCAGGTATTGCCTGTATTAGTGTCTGCTTACGCTTCACACGAAAAGATCATAGCCATCGAGCAACCGGAAATTCACCTGCACCCGGCGCTTCAGGCAGAGCTTGGCGATGTTTTTATCGAATCGGCCCTTGGTGAAAGTCAAAATAAATTTATTATAGAAACTCACAGCGAACATTTAATACTTCGGTTATTAAAACGCATACGCCAAACTACAAGGAACCAGAACAACGGA
>JABMQM010000669.1 GCA_013203195.1 Desulfobacteraceae bacterium
GCCATGATCTTGTGCAGCAAAATAAGATCGCGAAAGTCGATCAGGTTCCCAGAATGAAGCACAACCAGCCGGATGTCGTCTTGATTAAAACCAATGACAAGGAAGGGCTTAAAACCCGGATGTATCGTGTCCCCTTTAGCCATCAGGCCCATGAAGTCTATAATGATACCTGTCGGGAATGCCATCATGCTGATCTGAAATCATGTGCCGACTGTCATACTCTAACGGGTTCCAAAGAAGGTAATTTTGTCAGGCTGGAACAGTCTATGCATCAACCGGGCACAACGCAGAGCTGTCAGGGCTGCCATGAGAAAAAGCAGCGCCAACAGAATTGCGCAGGTTGCCATGCATTTTTGGCAAGAGACCGCAAGCAGGAGTCGTCTGCCTGCCTGAAATGCCATATGGCCCCGCCACCGGAAAGCACAGGGGTTTTATATCAGGACGGAGAGATGCAGCTGGCTCGCATGATTCCTGAAATATGGCAGGCCACCTTCGGCATCAGCTATGATGTGAAAATACCTGAAAAAGTTGTTATTAAAGAACTGACGGAACGCTTTGAGCCGGTTGAATTTGAGCACCGCAAAGTCTATGACTATTTGGTTAAAAAGATTGAAGGCGACAAGCTGGCCGGGTATTTTCACCAGTCCGAGGCCACAATATGCCAGGGGTGTCATCATAACAGCCCTGTATCCGGACAACCGCCGCAGTGCGGCAGTTGCCACGGCAAGCCGTTTAATGAAAAGTATCTGCATGCACCGGGATTAAAAGGTGCCTATCACCGGCAATGTATGGGCTGCCACGTTGAAATGGGCATTGAAAAGCCTGCCAATGTGGAGTGCGCCGGTTGCCATATTGAAAAAAAACAGCCGTAAAGCCCCAATTGCGCTATGACGCTCAATTAGGGTAAGATCAGCAGTTTTATTTAATTTGAGGAGCTTCAAATGTCCATATCACGTAGAAAGTTTCTGGGGTGGATCGGTGCAGCCGGGTTGAGCACTGCCGTGGGCAGTTCTGCCGGGGCTGCTACAAATAAGCATTTTAAAGGGTATCCCGACAGCCTCGGCGTTCTATACGACAGTGGATTATGTATCGGATGCCGGGTTTGTGAAGACGAATGCAACAAAGTCAACAACCTGCCGCCGCCGGATAAGCCGTTTACGGATTTAGATGTGTTGGATGAAAAGCGGCGGACAACACCGCAAGCCTATACCGTAGTGAATCGGTATGCCGGTTCCAAAGGTCCCCTGTATCGCAAGATTCAGTGCAACCACTGTCTGGAACCGGCCTGTGCATCGGCATGCTTTGTAAAAGCATTTACGAAAACTAAAGAAGGTGCGGTGATATACGACTCTTCCGTCTGTGTGGGCTGCCGGTATTGTATGATTGCCTGTCCGTTTGAGATCCCCACCTATGAATATGACCGTGTCCTGGATCCGAAAGTAATGAAATGTACCATGTGCCATCCCCGGATTATCAAGGGTCTGCTTCCCGGCTGTGTGGCGGGATGCCCCACCGAAGCCCTTAGTTTTGGAAAACGAAAAAATCTGATCCGTATTGCCCGGGAGCGGATTCGCCGATATCCGGATCGATATGTGGATCATATTTACGGTGAACATGAAATGGGTGGATCAAACTGGCTGTATCTGTCCGCTGTTCCCTTTAAAGAACTGGACATGCGCGAAGATCTGGGTATTACACCGGCACCGGCACTGACGGCCGGAGCTTTAGGAGCCGTCCCCATGGTCATCGGTCTGTGGCCTGTTTTGCTTACCGGTGTTTATGCCATGACCAAACGGAGCGCGAAAGTCGCCAAGCAGGAGCAAGAAGCGACCGTTGCGGCTGCCCTGGAAAAAGCCGCCGCCGAAGCTCAGACAAAGCTCACCGAAGAACTGGCCAAAGCTGAAAAGGTTAAAGAACAAGCGGTTGATAAAGCCGTCAAGGCAGCTCTTGAAGAAGCTGCCAAACCGGAAAGCGAGGAGGATTCCTGATGTCAGACGATGTCACGACCGCCGAAAAAACCTGGAAAACCCCTTTCAATATTATTGCGGGAATCATTGTTATAATCGGTCTTTTTATTACCATTTTGAGATTTACGGGAGGGCTGGCGACGGTAACCAATCTTTCCGATTACAATCCTTGGGGGATATGGATCGGTTTTGACTTGATGTGTGGTGTTGCCCTGGCTGCGGGGGGATTTGTCACCTCTGCCGCGGTTTATATCTTTGGAATGAAACGCTACCATTCGGCGGTAAGGCCTGCGATTTTAACGGGACTTTTGGGATACGCCCTGGTTGTTTTTGCCCTGCATTATGATGTGGGCAGACCGTGGCGCCTGCCGTATCCCATATTTGTCCAGCAGGGAACCACATCGGTATTGTTCGAAGTGGGCCTCTGTGTGGCCCTGTATCTTACGGTGCTTTTTGTTGAATTTTCACCGGTCCCAATGGAATGGCTCGGATTTAAGAAAGCCCGCAACATCGTGGTTAAATTGACCCTGGTGTTGACCATTTTCGGAGTTGTGCTGTCCACCATGCACCAGTCGTCGCTGGGGGCACTTTTTCTAATAGCACCGTCCAAACTTCATCCGCTGTGGTATTCACCCTATATACCGATTTACTTTTTTATCACCGCCATTATCGCAGGGCTTTCCATGGTCATTTTTGAAAGCTCCCTTTCATACCGTTATTTTAAGCACAAGATGGATGCAACGCACTTGCAGGAGAAGAATGATGTGGCCCTGGGATTTGCTAAAGCCGCTTCATATGTAATGGCGGGCTACTTTGTCATTCAGGTTTTCGGTCTATCCATGGAAAACAAATGGCATTATCTCGGGACCGGATACGGCATCTGGTATCTTGTGGAGCTTTTAGGGTTTGTGGCCCTGCCGTGTTTCCTTTATGCTGTCGGGGTTCGGGAAAAAAACCTCGACCTGATAAAGTGGACATCCGGGGTGGCCATTTTGGGGATTATTTTAAACCGGCTTAACGTCAGTCTGATTGCCTTTAACTGGCATCTGCCGTCGAGTGAGCGGTATGTTCCCCACTGGATGGAAATCGGAATTTCAGTTTTTATTGTTACCATCGGTGTTATCGTGTTCAGATTTGTCGTCACCCGCATGCCGATATTGTATGAACACCCTGAATACAGAGAGGTACACTAAAAATTAGTGAGCGTTCGCGATGCGAACTTAAGGAGCGGCCCTTTCAGGGCCTAAAGGAGCGGGAGCTTTGCTCCCTTGAGGAGGATGGCAAAACTTCATTTAGCTTTTGCCTCAAGCGAAGCGCTCCTCAAACGCAGTGCTCCTAACGCTGTCGCAAAGCGAACTTAAGGAGCGGCCCCTTCAGGGCCTAAAGGAGCGGGAGCTTTGCTCCCTTGAGGAGGATGGCAAAACTTCATTTAGCTTTTGCCTCAAGCGAAGCGCTCCTCAAACGCAGTGCTCCTAACGCTGTTGCAAAGTGAACATGTCTTAATGGATTAAAGAGATTTCCAATAATATTTAAATTCGGTGGTTAAAAAACATGGACGGAATAATTTATACGCTTCAAGATTTTTTTCTGCACACCAAAAGTATCACCTACCTGCTGATGGCGCCGGCCTTACTTGGATTTGTCGGTTTCTGGATCTTTCTATCTAAAAACGATGAAGAAGAATAGGTCCGC
>JABMQM010000670.1 GCA_013203195.1 Desulfobacteraceae bacterium
GACGTAAGGCCGCATCCGCCGCCGCCCGAAAAAGGTCTATGGCGGGACAAGCAAGGGTTTTCGGTCCCCGCAAAGCGGGACAGGAAGGCGCACGCCTGTACGCCGCCGCCGGAAACCAGCCAAGAACGCCTAACAGGGCAAAAAGGGCCATTTATGTATGGACACTAACTTATAAAATCATACCACTTATTGTCAATGCAATATAAAATTACAACTGGTTAGCCCTGTGGTAAATATATAGAGTTGAATCCATCCTGCCTATGTGTTAAGCGTAAATGATAAAAAAAGCAGAATCGTATCTTTTAATATGTTCTTAATTTTGCGGGGAGGTATTCCAATGCGAACAAAATTTAAATTATGCAGTTTTTTGATATTAATTTCCTTGATGATGATGATTGCGTGTGCTCCTACAAAATTTGCTTCCGTCTGGAAAAACGATTCATATACGGGCGGGCCTTTAAAGAGTGTCCTGGTCGTCGGGGTCTCCGAGAAACTGCAGAACAGGAAGATGTTTGAGGATGTATTCACAGAAAAATTTAAAAAGACCGGAACGGATGCAGTCCCGAGTTATTCTGTAATATTGATTTTTAAGGATTTAAATAAGGATAGGGTGTTAAATGAAGCTGAAAAGCTGGGAATCAATACGGTACTGGTTACGCAACTGTTAGGTATTGAGGAAGAAACCGTTTTTTATGACCCTCTGGATTACGACCCTTATAAAGGACCGGGCGCGATGAGCAGGCACTTTGCCGGATCTTCCAAATATGCGCATTCGCAGTTGTCTTATACGAAAACGGAATCTGTACGTTTGCTGACCAATTTATATCAAAGGAAAACAGAAGAACTGCTCTGGACCTCAGTGACTGAAACCTTGCGTCCGGAATCTGTCAAAGAGGTGATCGATTCGTTAAGCAGCGCCATAATGAAAAGCTTGCGCGCTAATAAGCTGGTAAAATAAAAAAATATTGGCATAGAGGACCAGGCTTTGGGTTACCTCTGAAAAGGGTTAATATTACAGCACATCAAGTGCCAATGTCAGGTTAGCCGGTTAGCCCGTTATCCGGTATTGAATTACGGGCTAACGGGCATAACCTTTTTAGGTTTAGTTCACTTAGCCATTGATAGCGTCGTAAAAAGTCCCATCTACTGCGCTTGTCCGTCTCAGGCGGGTTGTAGTATTTTTTCAGAGACTCGGCATGCTACATCTATCGCCTCGTTCCTGAACTGCACAGCGAGTGCATTCCCCGCAAGAAGCTTGATGGAGCGTAGCGTAAATCCCGCTCAGCGGGGCTGCAGGGAGCTTCAAAAAATACTACGCCTTTTTGTTTTTTTCTCGGTAATTGCTTTTTTGCACTGATGTAATTGTGGACTTCAACGGAATATGCATGTGTCATGGGTTATCTCTCCAAGATCGAAATCCTGTATAAAATTTAGATTTTTTCACAATCAATCCAAATTCGTCAAGAGCAAACCCCAATTCTCAGAAGACTTTGGAATAGATAAAACTCCAAGAGTATTGACAGAAGGCACATGTTTTTATTAGAATACCTTTATAAAATCATTTGACTGTTTCCACGGCCTTAAAGGAGGATGACGGTATGAATAAGAAAAAGATTTTGGTTGTTGAAGATGAGCTTACAAGTCAGAAGCTTCTTCAATTTCATCTTAATAATACCGGCGAATATGAAGTTAAGATCCTGGCTGATGGAAGACAAACGCTGGCTGCGGCCAATGAATATTTGCCGGATTTAATTTTGCTTGATATCGTCATACCTGAAACTAGCGGGATAGAGATTAGTCGCGAGCTAGCATCGAAAGCAAACCTTAAAGATATTCCTGTCGTATTCATAACCAGTCTAGTAACTGAAGATGAAGTGGCAAGCCAAGATGGCATCTTCTATAACAGGCCTTGTCTGGCCAAACCCATTACCAAAGAGAAACTGCTTGATTGTGTAAGGAAAAATATTAGATAAGTTATCTTCACTCTCCATTAAATTCTGTCAAGAATGAATACCTGACCCCCTTGTTTTTATTGAGCGCGAAACAAGTCAATTCATCAGACCCAATCATCCATGTCAGCCAGTTAGCATGGCCCTAACATTAACCATTATCGGGTAGCTTGACCATACCTCTTTACCGCGACACCTTGCCTCTGAAGTGTCTATGAGGGCTTCGCCCCTATTCAGGCGTCTCTTGGTTTAAGGATGGGCAACGGTTCCCATGTAACGAAAGGGGTTATCCCGGCGCTTGAACCGGCCCAGATCATCGTAGTGCAAGTCCTTTAGGGACATCCTGAGGCCTTGGTGTCAGCGACAAAAAGGCTGTCTGGGTGATTAATGCATTTGTTAACCTGGTAATGCCACCCAAGGATTTTGAATTGGCAGATTGCTTGCTTCAAAATCACGCTCATTTCTGGTAACTAGAATCAGATTATGAGTATAAGCTATAGCAGCAATTAGACTATCTAAGGAAGACATTGGTTTTCCGCTTTTCTCAGCATTCCCTTGAATTATTCCCCAATTCTCTGCAACTGTTAGATTTATTGGGTAGATTCGATTTTGGTAATCTTCAAGTAGAGTATTGAGCCAATTTGTTAACCTATCCTTCCGCTTAGAATCTGGAAGTTTTGTCAGGCCTTTTCGTACTTCACCTATTGTAATAACACTTAAATATAATCTTTCGGTCGGGGTACTACTCAACCAATCAACAACTTTCGCATCCGGTGAAGGTTTAACAAGCTCTGATATAACACATGTGTCTAATAGATAATTCAAAATTCAATACTCCTCGGAATATCTTTGTGTCTCTCAAGCTCAAAATCATTTCCCATTTTTGGACAATTAAGCAAAAATTCTTTGAAGGATGGTTTGTTTGAAATCAGTTCTTCGTAATCCTCAACAGAGACGATAACTACAGCTTTTTGACCTCTACGAGTCACGAATTGTGGGCCTATCTTTAAAGCATCTTCTACGATTTTGCTAAATTTTGCTTTAGCGTCCTGCAATTTCCATGTTGTTCTCATTTTACCTCCTTTTAGCAGACAACACTAGTCAGCCTAGTCCGTTGCTGAGTTTTTGTCAACTACATAATGGAATACTGGAGGATGTTTTGAAAGGTTAGCGCAAACCCCGCAGTTAGCGCAGTTTGCCTTGTATTGACGGGCATTTCCTGATGAAGCGTGATTACTAAACCATCCGCCGTCGCTGATTAGCGATGGCGAGACAAGCGGAGATGCCTTCATGCTTCATCGTTATTGCAATCAGTTTGTAGATTATTGCCGGCCTGTCCCGTTGAATTTCGCTAAGCGGACAACCATTGGTGGATTCAACGGGGCTGGTGGACTTTTCTCACCGTTTCATTCAAGCGTTGACCGCCCGGCTGAACGAATTTGAAACCTTCCTGAAAGCTCTTGCAATCCGGTCTGTTAAAAGAATTGAATGTCGGCATTTGGTTGATTTTGTTGCCGATTACAAAAATTCCTCGATACACGTAAATAAGTCCAGAGAAATAATGGTATCAAACTTTGATTTGTGATTAATACCATCATTAAACTATTTGCATAAACAATATAACTATATGATAATATTCAATATAAATAATATTAAACACTATTCAAGTTGAGACCCCATTTTCTTAAGATGCGACTCCGCACACCTCCTTTTTTGCTACAATTAATAATCCCTTGACCTGATTTCCTGACTGCTTCCTAATATCTGATTTGGTTTCCTCTATTAATTGTAATCCATGACGCTTTAGGCAATCTTGAATATATGTCCGTGAGTGTGCATAGCGACCGCTGGGAAAGAGCCGGTACTCCATGCTGTTGTCTTCCAGTCTTTCCACTGAAAATGCAATGATTCCTCCGTAAACAAGATATGAAGATGCGGACCTGATGATCGTATCCAGATTCCCGAAATATACAAAGACGTCAGAGCTATATATCAGATCAAATTTTTGGGGAAAGCCCCAGTCTTGAAGTATGTCAAAAACCTCGAGCCGGTTGTAGATTTTCTTCTCTGCGGCCTTTTCGAGCATCTTTGACGATACATCGACGCCTATCAGTCTTTTCGCAAACGGCCGATAGAGTTGAGCGCCCAGACCGGTACCACAGCCAAGGTCCAGAACATTCATTTCTTCAGTCAGATATGGGCGCACAAGGTCAAACAGAAGTTCAGGGGTCTTGTATTCTAGGTCTTTAACCAGGATCCTTTCAAAAGTCCCGGCACACCGATCAAAGATCCTACGCACGTGTTCCACCGGGGCGGCATCAGGTGTTGCCGATGTCCCCAGGCTTTGGAGCATGAATATTGCCGCCTCATCATCCGGCTTGGTCTCAAGCACCTTGTTGTAATGTTCCTCGGCTTCCTTGAATCGCCTGAGCTTTTGAAGAGAAAGCCCGAGGTTGAAGTGGGCGGATGCATAATCTGACCGTATCTCAATGGCCTTTCTGTATGACTTTGAGGCGTTTTCAATCATATTAAACTCGTCCTGTGCCACGCCAAGGTTGTTCCATGCCTCTGCCATGTAAGGAGCGAACGCCACTGCCCTTCGAAAACAGGATATGGCTTCATCCGGGTCCCCAATTTCCCTATATGCGACACCCAAATTATTCCATGCTTCACCAATACCAGGCTGCTTTTCCAACATGGCCCTGTAAATACTTATGGCACCCTTGTGATCGTTATCTCGCTGCTTCAGCCTGGCCAGGCTATAGCATGCCGGAAAATAGGGAGGTCTAAGGTCGGCTGCTTTTTCAAAAACTTTCTTGGCCTTATCCGGCCGGGACTGGTCCAAGAATACCGTTCCAAGCGCATTCAGCACCTGTCCCCAATCAGGCCTTCTTCTCAATACTTCCAGATAGCCTTTTTCCGCTTCAGCAAGCCTGCCTTCCTTGTGGGCCAAAGAAGCTTTCTTGAGAACGTGTTCGGAATCGTCTTTCGTGCGCTTCGATGGGATAGAATGCTTTTTTGAGTGGCGCGGAGTCACATCTTCATTTGTCATTTTTGGTCCACAGCATGGTTTTGAACGGTATTATCCGGATATGGCACGCCCGGTGAGCTTGAGGCGAAAAGCCAATACATCCACCGCCGACGGTCCTTTGCAAGTTTCAAAAAAACTCTTTTTTATGACAACGATGGGTCATTTACCCCGTTGAATTCGAAGACTATTCAACTGGGGTGTGCCAAATATAACCTGGAATATAGTGTCGTCTTGCACGCGGCAATTGAAGAAATTCTCCTTAGACAGCTATTGTTGGGGATAAAAAGAGGGCTCTAATCCAAAAATTCGGGCCTAATAATTTAAAATATTATATGTTATTAATAGCTTACCGTGGTCAGACCCCAAATCCCTTAAAATCCGGTCTGTTAAAAAGATTACATGCCGGCATCTGGTTGGTTTTGTCGACGATTACAAAAATCCCTCGATACACGAAATAAGTCCAGAGTCTGGACACTCAGGCAATTTTACCATTAAGATGTGTCAAGAATGAAGCCGCGACCCCTTTGTTTTCTTGCATTAGTAGTGAAAAAAATAAATCATAGACCAAGGAAATCCCTCAGTTATCAGACGCCTCATGAAGTTTTTTACAGTGCTATTCGTGGTGCACTTGCAACTTGAATTCACCCATTAAGGGTTAGATCAACCCGGCATTGCCCACCGATACCGGCTTTCGAAATATTTATCTTTTCCGTCACCAGCAGGCGCTTCATTGTCTCTAACTCATAGAGCAGATGGCAAATGTCACTAAAGGCCCCTTGAAACATCAGGCGAATCGGAATTTTGGTAAAATATTTCTCTTGCTTTTCAGGCATCGGCTGTAGAGTTATCAACACGATATTTCTGCGTTTAACCAAAGCATCAAGCTGTTTTAAAAACTTTCCAATTTCGACCGTTTCCGGAATCTGCTCCTTGATGGCCTTTGATTCGTCCTTGACGGCCTTTAAGCCGGAATTAAGGAGTTGCAGGTTCGATGCAGCCAGGTTCATATTCTCTAAACCTCTGTCATACAGGGCGTCTTCTTGCCTGATTTGAGTCTTTTGTTTAACACCCTGCTTTGCGACCCAGAATCCGCACATCCCCACAACAATAATGATGGTGAAAATGCATATGCGGTCCAGATTTTTCAAACTCAGCCTCATCCGTGATGATTCCCTTTGTATTTATTTAGGCCTTTAAAATGGTTCTTTTTTTGTAATAGTTCAGCCACCAAGACACCAAGACTCTAAGATTAATATATGTAAAAGTCATTTGTCATTCGTCATTTGCCATTAGAGTGCTCCTCAAGCATAGCGCTCCTCAAACGAAGTGCTCCTCAAGCGTAGCGCTCTTTTCCATCCCCCTTCTTTGTGCCTTAGTGCCTTAGTGGCTGAAATGTTACTTTTTTTGACTTTTTACGAATTAGCAATGCTACACTCGATCTTGAACTGGATCTGCTGCACGGCCGCACCTGTGTTCTGTATTGATTGCGCCCCGGCACCCTCTTTGGCCAATTTCAATACAACACCATTGAACATGGGCTCATTTGCCAGACGGTTCATAAAATCCCCCAGATCCTCATTGGAACGGGAGAGCCCGGTAAGCTTCAGCATACTGCCGGAGCCGGGCCCCGGGCCGACATCCAGGGCCAGTTGCGTAATCCAGGTGTATGCATTCATAATATCGGCCAGTTTTGTTAAAATTCGATAAAAAGGCTTTTTTGGAATTACGGCTCCCAGAGCGTTTTGCTGATTGCGCAGGGTTTGCATTTGTGCCTGCAGGCGATTGATTTCCTCGATCTTTAATTCCAGATCCGTATGCATCTGTTGCAGCGACCCGCGCTTGCTCTTTTTGGCAAAGACGACCTGGGATTGAAATAGATAGAACCCGCCGATCATAGCAAGGGCGACGATCAGGCCTCCGCCCCAAAACATAAGATGCTGCAGTATATGGCGGCGAACCAGGGTGCCGGGATCAACCAGATTTATTTCTCTTATAGTCATTTAATTTCTCGCATCGCCAGGCCCAAGGCCAGCGCGAATGGAGCGCCTTCATCTATATCGGAAAATTTATTGCCACCGGATAAAGCCACCATCGTCATAGGGTTTATGCCTCTGGTAGGGATGCTGAGCCGTCTTTCAAAATAACGGTCAAGATGGTGAATCAAAGCGGCGTGGCCATACATGTAAATACCTTCGAAAGCCGTATGTTGCTGCTCGGACATCACACCGCTGATCATTTTATGAAACTCGAAAACCAGCTCGTCAATAGAAGGAGTTATGACCTGGAAAATAGCCCGGCGCATATTCACCATGGTCGCATCAGGGAGACTATCATCAGCACTGTCGGCGCTTTTGAGATCGTCATATGCAAGACCGTGTGTTTTTAAAAGGAGCTTGGCATTATCTTTTGAATCTAAAAGTTCAAGATTCGCTAATATTTTTTCAATTAGCGTGTGTACCCCCCAGGGGATATAGCGCTGACCAAAAATGCTCTCTTCGTTAACAACGGCAAGCATGCTTCCAAAGTAGCCTATGTTACACAAAATTACAGGATGCTGAGTGACTTTGTAAAAATGTTTATGCAGGCGAATCAATGAAGAGACGCGGTAATCCACCACATCGACAATCAGGCCCGCCTTTTTCATCAGTTGCAGATACTGTTCGATATACTTCCGTTGAACTGCGATGACGGTGGCTCTATAAGCATTGCCGTCACCATTGACGTCTGGTGTGAGCGAAGGATAATCGATTGCGGCTTCTTCCAGAGGAAACGACAGGTACTTTTCGGATTCCCGCAGGATCGCTTCTTCCAGGGTTTCGGTCTTGCCGACTTGAAACCGTATGGGCAAAACCGACAAATTTTTGACGGGAATGTGGAGTACGGCGCTTTTGCCCCGAAAATTTCGATTTTTTGTCATTTTTTTGACAGCGTACACTAAGCCGGGGTTTGCATCAGGACTTGAATCGATTTCTGTTTCAATTTCTCTATGCGCCAAAGCCCTGACTGCAAAGCCTTGGCGGGTCTTTTTGAGCTGGACAGCGTAGATATTCCGACTGCTGATGTCGATCCCGATGGGATATTTGGATTTAAAGTTCAGCATAAGACTAATAAATAATATATTCTCAGCAAAATGTCAAAGATTTAAAAGGGTTGTCAACAACCAAGCGCAGTTGCGCCCCGTTATCCGGGCACGCATGCACCTCTCCGGCTTCAATCTTATCAAATATCAAGCAATACTCATGCCAAGTGGGGCAAGTCATTTGTCATATAAAAAAGGAGCGCTATGCTTGAGGAGCACTCTAATGGCAAATGACGAATGACAAATGACTTTTACATATATTAATC
>JABMQM010000671.1 GCA_013203195.1 Desulfobacteraceae bacterium
CTCTGGAGTACTGGATGTTTTTGGTCTGCACTATTAGAGCATTGCTGTATATCCCCGCTAAAGACGGGATCTTCGACCAGCTTCTAGCATCCAGCATCAATCTCGTAAAAGCGATTCTCTTACACTTATCCTCATAATTAGCTATACAGATTAATGTAACGCTAGGGTTTACATTTATACCGGTAGTTCGATAACAAACTTGGCGCCCCGGGGCTGGTTATCCTGAACGCGTATCATACCGTTATGATCAGCGACAATTGTGCTTACAATGGTAAGCCCCAAGCCCATACCGCTCTTTTTGGTCGAAAAATAGGGTTCAAAGAGACGGGTCTTGTCTTCAGCAGAAATGCCGACCCCGTCATCGGCAACTTCTATTCTTACGATCTTTAAAATAGAATCATTAGCTATGGATACAGATATGCAGCCTTTTTCTTTAATGGCGCTGATGGCGTTGTCCACAAGATTAATCATCACCCGCTTGATTTGCTGCCTATCAAGGTTAAGTTGCGGGATATCGTCTTTAATGGTGAACTCAAAGTCAATATTCTGACTCCCTTCTTTGTAAAGAGCCAAGGTCTCTTCAATAATAGGAGGTAAATCACAGGGTTTAGGGTTTGCTGTGGGGAATCTTGCAAACGTTGAAAATTCGTCGACAAGATTTCTAATCAGATCCACATGGTCCATAATTGTCCGGGTACACTCATCAAACACCGGCTGGTTGAGCTGCTTGGAGTATTTTCGATTCAAACGTTGTGCTGAAAGTGTTATGGGGGTCAATGGATTTTTTACTTCATGGGCAATTCTGCGGGCAACCTCACGCCAGGCGGCCATGCGCTGGGCCTTTTCCAGATCCGTCAGATCATCAAATACAATAACGATCCCCATGTGCTGACCGGTGTCATCTTTGAGAGCATTAACATGCATCATAAAGCTTAAAGGGTTCCCGTCTATAGCCAGTTTTAACGGCATATCTACGGCGTCATCCCGGGAAAGTGCAAGATTTTCCATAATCTCTTCGGCCAGCTCCAGGTGCGGCGCGCTTAAAAGCTTTTTGTAATTATTATTAATGATTTCCTCTGATCTAAGGTTCAACATTTTTTCGGCTGACTTGTTCATCGTAGTGATAATCCCGTCGGCGTCAAGGGTCACAACACCAGCGGAGACGTCTTTCAAGACAATCTCCATGTATTGTCGTCTTTCTTCTATTTCAATGTTCTGTTGACGAAGTATGCGGGCCGAAAGTTCAAGCTGTTCCCTGCCGACCCGCAAATCCTTGGTCATGGTATTAAATGAATCTACCAGACTGCCGATCTCATCGTCCGCCACTTGCTCTATACTGAAGCTCAAGTCACCCTCGGCAACCCGCCGGGTTCCTTCAGCAAGCTCCATAATCGGGATGGTAATCGTTTTTGCCAGGTTAAAACCGAACCATATGGCACAAAAGACAACCAAAAGCGCTACAATTGAAAGCGTTATATAATAGGTGATCTGAATCGGTTTTTTAAGAAGTTTTATCTGCTGGTATTCCTCAAAACCTCTGGAAATAGATGCCATCTTTTGGGAAAGTTCCGGACCAATCAGGGTGTTTATGACAACATACCCCTCGGCATCTGCTCGATTTGCTCCAAACGGCACGGCTGCGATAGTTCTGATAATCTCGCCCGCAGGGATACTTTCCGTAATTGTTTTGACATCTTTTGCTGCCATCTCTTTTTGCAGATTATCAGTGGAGACAACTTTAAAGGGTTTAGCTTCCAAACTCGGAGTCAAGGCTAATGTAAGACGCGTTGCATTGGCTGCATAAACTTCAACCGAATCAAAATTAAACTCACGCTGTACAATCTGAATATAGTTGGATAGAGCTTTTCTCTTTTTTGGTCCCAGCAGCTTCTTGGCTTTAATCTGATAGGCGATTCTTTCGAGAAAAAACTTATTGCTCTCTTCTCTATGCACATATACGCTTCTGCCGACAAGCAGAGAATTTTCAAGGGCCTGTTCAACCGGAACATTGAACCAAAACTCAATGCTGGTTGTGATAAAATTGATTGAAAAGAAGAATAGTACAATCGTGGGAACCAAAGAAAGCGCTATAAAGGCAACCACAAGTCTTGTACGGAGTTTTGCTCCCATTACCTTGCGCTTGCGATCATAAAGAAGTTTGACTAAATTTCTAAAAACCAGGAATATTAATAAGATCAAAAGCAGTAAATTGATGTTAATCAATATGAACATCAATATCGTGTTGGAGATGGGAATGTCGGTTCCCAAATAGATTATCCTGCTTTCAGCGAAGGTCAAAAGAGCTATCAAAAAAACAATGACGACAATCATGATACCTTCACGTTTGCGCCTCTTGCGATCCTCTTCTGACAGGTAAGATTCTGTTTTTTTTAACTTGTCATTGCTCATCATAATTGCAGGAAATACAAAATTGATAAATGCGCCTTCATTTTTTTTAGTAGACGAAGCCTACCGTGTATAAATCGGTCTCAAAATCCCACAAAGAAACAAAGAAGAGTACATAATGCAGATAAAAAGGAAGGGTCAGTTTGCTAAGTTCTGCTTTAGCTCTTATTTGATAGTGTCTGCCTTTTTCCAGCACCCTTAGCGGCACAATCTTTAAGCTGTCAATTTCAGTCATCAATTTACGGGCTTCGTCAAATGATTGCGTAACCAAAGGATCACCATTTTCCCAGGACCGTTTTACAATAAATTCCTTTTTGAGGTTATTATATTTCAGTGTGTGGGTAATTGTTATGTCAGCGATTTCCTTATCTAACCATAGATTACGCTCTTGATAAAGGGAGATAAAAAACGAAAAGGTAGTCGGCACACCGCTTAAAATCGCATTGTTCATTTTTTCTATGAAAGCGCCTTCAACCGTCAGATAGACCAGCAGGTCGTCACGCGTGTTGGTGACGATGATATCTGTCAATCTGGCATCCTGAGCATGTGCCGGATTCTGCATCACAAGGAGTATGGCAAGGATTAAGGCACAAACTTTACTATTCAGAGAAGGTTTCATAGTCAAGTCTTGCTGGTATATATCAGAAATGAAAATTTTTCCTGTAGTTCCAAAGGTTAATCAATCTGATTATTAGCGGATACCTTGCTAAATGGCAAGTGCTTTTGATTGCGAGGGGGATAAATCCTGTACATCTGAAAGAATCACAGTCTCCCACGACCCCTTTTGGGCAAAGAATTCTTTAAGAAAGGCATAATTGAAGGCATGACCTGATTTTTTCGCCACTATATGGCCCAAAATAGGCATACCGAGAAGGGAAAAATCGCCGATACAGTCAAGTATTTTATGGCGTACAAATTCGTCCTGATAACGCAAACCACCATCGTTAAGAACCTTATGACTATCGATAGCGACAACATTGTCCAAGGAAACACCCAGTGCCAGACCGTGTTGTTTAAGATATTCGTATTCATGCAGAAAACCGAATGTTCTGGCCCTGCATATCTCACGTTCAAAAACCAGGTCCGTTAGATCCACGGAATAGGTTTGCCGCTTAATCAGGTCATGATCAAACTCGATGGTACAGGTTATTTTATAAGTCGAGCACGGATAAACGCCAACAAACTTTCCGTCCTTTTTGAACTCGATGGGCTCTTTGATCAAGAAACAAAATCTGGGAGCGACCTGGTCCTTGATACCTGCCGCTCTGATCAACTCTGTAAAAGGGCCGGCACTGCCGTCCATTATCGGCATTTCATAGGTATCGAGTTCAACCAGGGCATTGTCGATGGAAAGGCCCGCAAGACAGGCCATGAGATGCTCAATGGTTGAAACAATAAAGCCATCAATTCCGATGACGGTTGCCAGGCTGGTATCCACCACCATATTGAAATGGGCCGATATGCTCGGGCAATCCGGGAGATCTGTTCGGATGAATTTGATACCATGATTGCTCGGAGCCGGATTAATAGTCAAGTTAGCCTTTTGACCCGAATGAATTCCTACCCCCGAGCAACTGACCGCCTTGGCAATGGTTCTTTGTTTAAGATGCATCTTTATCTCAGTAATAAATAGACGAAATTGAGGTTACTACTCAGTTATCTTGCCACAAAGGCACTAAGACACTAAGATTATATAATTAATTTAAATTGTCCGATTGGTTTTATTGGGTTAATTAGTTTTATTTGTCAACCAATGGAACCAATTTAACCAATAAAAC
>JABMQM010000672.1 GCA_013203195.1 Desulfobacteraceae bacterium
GCCCCGTGCGGACCCGCACGCGGGGGGGTGTGGGGGCCGGGGGAGAAAACCCCCCGGCTACCCGATTATGAGTTCTTTTTTTCTTCCTCCATTTGTTCTATGATGTCTATTTCATCTGCTTTTTCTATATCTCTATCTTCGGTGGTGTAAACATCGGCATGGATCTTCTTGAATCCACTAACCACGTGAGAAAACTCTTTCTGGATTGCCTCTATGCTTTTCGCTATTGCATATAGGTTTGGTTTGCCAAGTTGGTTCATTCCTTTTCGTTCGGATATATCAATTGTTATTTGATCTTTATATTTCTTTCCTGTGACGCTTTCATATTCTACATCATAGATAAGAACTGACGCGATTTTTGCATCGAAATCTTTGGTCATTTGTGTATATCCAGAATGAAGCTCATGGCCTGGGCCAAAGTACTTCAAGCCAACTTTCAAGAAATTAGTTTTATTAAACTCTTCAAGGAGCTTCTCTGCTGCTTTACCGCCGGATGTTATATGAGAAGTGAATCTAATATTTTTTGCAGGACCGAGCCCTATATTGCGTACGTACAACCGAACGATATTGATGGCAAAATCTAAAGAGTTAAGGGTTATTTCGATTTTTGGTTCTGTCTGCACTTCACGCATTCTTCTGGTCTCTGAAACCAAATTCCATGTCAGTATTGCATAAGCTACTGTTGAGATTGTTACAACTGCTGTAAAGACAACTGTGAGTGCCCCTGAATTGCTGTTTAGATAGGCTAAGGTTTCTGACAGCATTGGTAATCTCCTCTACTCCTCATAACAAGTGATTAAGTGGTTTCCGGATATCATGCAAGGGTGAATTAAACCTGCCGCTTCTGTTTATCATGCAATAAATGATGTTAAACGGAAGATGGTTAACTTCAAATGGGAAAATAGCCGCTATTTTTGTTGAAGAGGTTTGCCGGCTTATTAAATATGAAGGTGATTTTGGGAACGTCCTTGAAGAATTGGCGTGCTCTGAAGTAACACCTCAATTGAACGCAAGTCGGGGAGGTAAGTTTTGTTTGCGATCAATTAATCTAACAGTAGGTGATTACAGGGTATTCAAGGAATGTACCCAATAGCCTTCCGCCTGCAACGACTCCAACCATGAATAATTGAATATTGCATAAAAATCAAGAAAAATCGTGTGATGTTACAATATGTTATCTAAATTGAGCGTTTCAAATTTTAAAAGGGGCTTTTGTTAGAAAGGCGTTTTCCATTTTCACCGCAAAGCCGGAGTAAAGAATCCCGGCCCAAAGGACCAGGCTTTGGGTTACCCCTGGAAGGGGATATTTTACTGTTGAACGGGTTAAGTCCGTCGTAATCATGTGGGGTGATGCTTCCTTGCTTGACAAACAATCCTCACTTTTCTATACCTCTAACCAAAACAGAAAGTTAAACCCTATTCGTAAAAAGTCGAATATTTTATTTTTTACGGGACCATCAATTTTGAAAGGAAAACGAAAATGCCACTATTAGAGATGATTGGAAGAATGTCAATGTTTGAACATTTCTCAGAAGATGAGAAAAAGGCCTTTGCTGAAATGGAACATTCCATTCTTGAATTCAGCCAAGATGAAAATATCATAACGGAAGGAGAGGCCGGCAAATCACTTTTTCTGCTGATTGAAGGGACCTGCCTAATAACCAAAACAGCGGATAATGCAAAAATTCAACTGTCTAAATTATCGCCCGGTGAAATCTTTGGAGAAATGTCATTTTTTTCCGAACAACTTCGACAGAGCAGTGTTACCGCCAAAGGAGATGTTAAGGTATTAAAAATGGACGATGATTTCTTTAAAAAAGCAGACTCCAATATCAGGGAAAGAATTAAAGAACATCTTATTAAACTGCTGATCAACAGACTTGATAATATGAATGCCGCCATCATGAGAATATCAAAACTAATGCGTGCTTAAGGATAATAAAAGTATGGAAAGAACATTATCGATCATCAAGCCCGACGGAGTTGCCCGCGGTCTCGCCGGCGAAGTAATTAAGCGCCTGGAGCAGAACAATTTCAAGATTGCTGCCATGAAAATGTTACGCATGACTAAATCCCAGGCCAAAGGCTTTTATGCCGTGCACCGCAAGCGGCCCTTTTTTGAAAGCCTGACCGATTTCATGGCATCGGGCTCCATCATTGTAATGATCCTTGAAGGCGAGAATGCCTTAGGAAGATATCGGGAATTAATGGGCGCCACCGATTACAGGGAAGCCGCCGAAGGAACTATTCGAAAGGATTTCGCTACAGATATCGAAAAGAACATTGTGCACGGTTCGGATGGACCGGAAACAGCGGCCTTTGAAATAGGATACTTCTTTAACAGCTTTGAGATAACCGGCTGATGTCCCAAAGAATCAATCTCGCCAACATTGCCATTGTTTTGCACCAGCCTCACTATCCGCAAAATATCGGCGCTGCTGCCCGGGCCATGCTCAACATGGGAATCAATAAGTTGGTTGTGGTTGATCCGCAAAACTATGATCTTGAAAAAGTTCTGCAGCTGGGAACCCATGTTGCCATGGGTATTATTGAGGATATCAAATTTTTTTCGAATCTGAAAGAGGCGCTGTCTCCTTATAGCTATGTAGTCGGCACCACGGCTCGCCTGGGGGGACAGCGACAGGTCGTAAGTTCTCCTGCAAAACAGGCCAAAAAACTTGTTGCGGTTTCCGCTGATAACCGTATTGCCATCCTCTTTGGCCCGGAGGACAAGGGGCTTTCCAACGAGGATATCCGCTGCTGCCATGCGCTGGTAAATATCCCGACCTCGGATTTTTCTTCCATAAACCTGGGCCAGGCCGTCATGATTGTTTGTTATGAAATCTTTACTGCCGGCCGGGAAGCAACAGAAGAATTTACTCCCCGTCTTGCCAGCCGGCATGAGCTTGACGGGATGTATGATCAAGTTAAAGATATTTTAGTTAGAATAAGTTATATAAACCCTGAGAATCCCGATTACTGGATGAACAGTCTGCGCCATTTTTTTACCCGTATGCGGCTGCGGGCAAAAGAAGTCAGCATTATCCGGGGAATATGCCGGCAGATCAATTGGTACAGTAAAAAATGCTATCAAGACGGACTGCAAATGAATCCAGATTCTTCATCGCCAAAAAACGAGGAACACAAAAACAAAACACTTATAAATAAATGAGGGGTCGGGAAGTTTTCGCTGTAAGACCGCTCAATGGATAATTCACCAAGCATTAGCAGAAAAGTCAGTGTTTGTCTGCGTATGTCTGCGGTTAAACTAGAAGGTGAGCTATGAAACTAGTGCGTTTCGGTCAAAAAGGAAAGGAAAAACCGGGCTTGTGGAAGGCCGGCAATATCGTCGATCTGACAAAAATTTTCCCGGATATTCCCGATATCGGTGAAGCTTTCTTTAAAGAAGGCTGGTTAGCAAAAGTTTCCCGGGTGACGGCGGCAGGGGAAAACATTCAAGAGCGCCTGGGAAGCCCGGTTGATCGTCCGTCAAAAATAATCTGCCTTGGAAAAAATTATGCAGAGCATGCCAAAGAAGGCGGATTTGAAAATCCGGATACACCGCTGATATTCTGTAAAACGCCGAATGCCTTAAGCGGCCCTTTTGATCCTATCATTCTCCCCAAAAGCAGCGGGCAGGTTGACTGGGAGGTGGAACTGGCGGTCGTCATCGCCAAAGAAGGCAAACGCATAAAGCGTAAAGACGCCCTCGAATATGTTGCAGGATATTGTATCATGAATGACGTCTCCGGACGAGAAGCCCAGTTTTCCGATTCCCAGTGGTTCCGCGGGAAATCCTTCGATACCTTTGCGCCTGTCGGGCCTTTTATTGTCACTGCGGACGAAATTAGCGAAAGTGATGTGCAGGACCTAAAGCTAACGGCGATTGTCGATGGGGTTGTCATGCAGGACGGCAATACGCGGGATATGATTTTTGACATCCCCGCCATCATCGAAAACATCAGCGAAGATATCACCTTGATTCCGGGAGACATTATTGCCACCGGAACACCTGCCGGGGTTGGAATATTCCGGGATCCGCCGGTGGTCTTGAGACCAGGCAACATGGTTGAATGCCGCATTGAAAAAATCGGTTCCATAAAAAATGAAGTTGTAGCGGCCTAGCGAACAGTCAATTTAAAAACAGGTTCTAATATTGATGAA
>JABMQM010000673.1 GCA_013203195.1 Desulfobacteraceae bacterium
CGACTTGGCCGGCTACAGCGGCTTAGATGCCAACTTAAGCGTAACCGTTACGGAGCCTGAAAGCGGTCAATCATATACTGCGACTTATGATAAAACTCTTTACCTGTACAGGTGACCTTACGGTAAAGTTGCCAATGGGAAATGCGGCAACCCGATTGTTAATGCTAAGTTAACTGTTGACAAAAAGGTAAGTTCATTTAAATTGAAGCTTTCTACAGCCCAGAGGACTGTGGCAACGCACTTTCGCAAAAGGGTACTTATTAATGACCCCTGAAGAAGAACGGAAAATAGCCCTGTGGGGCCAAAAACTCAAAAATGATATCCCCATGGAGCTTACCATAACAGGGGATAAGCGCAGCAGAGCGTTTCAAAATTTCTGCGACAGTTTAAGTCGCGTTGCTCCTAAAATACGTACGAAAACGGAAAAAGAAGATGAAGCTAAAGCGCCTGTAATCCGTATCGGCAATGTTCGCTATCAGGCCATTCCAACAGGCAAGGAGCTGGAGCCTTTTCTGAGTGCACTGGCCGGCGACGAAAGCCCGGACCGGCAATTGCCGGCATCGCTCCGGGAGTTAGTCGGTAGCATTGAGATACCTGCGCGGCTGAAAATCTATATTACACCTCACTGCCCTTTTTGTCCGGTGGCGGTAAAGCAGCTTCTATCCCTGGCCGCGGCTAATGAAGGCATAAAACTTACTATAATTGACGGCGCTCTGTTTCCGGAAGCTGCAAAATCAGACAATATCCAATCGGCACCCACGGTTCTGCTGGATGATATGTATCGTTGGACCGGAGCAATTCAACTTTCGGAAATCGCCGACATGATATTAAACCGTGATCCTGCACGGCTCAGTGCCTCATCATTAAGAGATATGCTTGAGGAGGGCAACGCCGCAGGTGTGGCTGCAATGATGACGGACAGTGGTAAAATCTTCCCGGCCTTTCTGGAACTTTTAGTTAGCGAAAAATGGCCGGTCCGTCTGGGTGCCATGGTGGTTTTTGAAACCATTGCTGAGAAGAACAACAAACTTATAGCCCAGGCTATCCCTTTTTTGTGGGAGCGTTTTCTCCAAGTGGAAGAGACGGTTAAGGGGGATGTCCTCTACCTATTTGGAATATCCGGTGACGAGAGCTTAATCCCGAAACTCGAAACGGTTTTAAGCGGGCCTTATCCTGCCGAAGTTAAAGAGGCCGCAACAGAAGCGCTGGAGGAGATTAGCCGCAGTTTTCAATAACGTAGTCATTTTGATCATATATAATAAAATTCCGACGGATGGAGCCTTCTTTTGAGCCTTTTTAAACTATTTCCCTTCAACTTGTAAACGATTTCCGGGTCGGCCCTTTTTTCCAGAAGCGGTTTCATCAACGCATCGTCTTTGAGTTTTTCAAAAATACTTTCCATTCCCGCCCGCGTATCCAGACGGGATATTTTATCATTGATGCTGTCGATAAGACCGGTCGGTTTAAGTTTTGCGTTTATAAGTCTGTCGTAAGCTTTAAGCGCAATCGGTTGCTTATTCGGGTTTTCTTTTTTCAACTGTTTGGTCAGAGGTTTGGAGTCAATAATATAGCGTGGGGTTTCGAATAGAAAAAAGCCGGAAAGAGCCTCTTCCCGGCTACTCATTTTTCTGAGCATCTTTAGTGCCGTACTTCTTTGGTCCGGGATTAAAATATCGCCCTTTAAGCACGGGAATTTACGAAAGATCGGGGCTTTGACAAGCTCCGGTACAAGCCCTTTTATCTGGTGATACTCCGGGAATAAAACACAAGCAAGCGGTTTTGATCCGTGAACCGTACAGCGCGTCTTTTCAAGAAAATGGCAGGGTTTTTTCAGCTTAATCAGCAGGCGATGATAGCGGAGATTTTGTTCACAACTCTGGAGCCCCAGGTGGCAGTGCTGCAAAAAGAGGCTGGACACGGGCGTATTTAAAACCAGACTGAGCCTGACCAAATCAAAAAGGGTGGCCTCGACAATAACTTCGTCCAGCCGGCATCCGGGTGCACTGCAATCATCCGGACACTGCATTTTGCATTCTTTTTGGGCAAGGTCTGTTTGGTGTTGAAAGTAGCTCTCCAGCATGGCAAGCCCCGTTTCATTCATACGTCCAGGTTAAAATCATGCAAATCCACTAAGCCGAAAAAGGACTTATGTCAAGCTTGATGAATTCGAAGAAAGTCGAGTTCATCAAGACTTAGGTGTGAAGTTAAGAATATAATAAACCTATATAGTTTCAATTTAATCCATAAAATAAATATATATTGACAAAAATAGAACTAAAAGGTAACAACAGAGGCATGAAAGTCGACCTAGGATTCATCGGGGAAAATATCCGGAGCCTAAGAAGACAACGAGGTTGGACCATGGCCGAGCTGGCCGCCAAAATCGGAATAAACCAGGTGCCTCTGGGGCGGATAGAGCGCAGTGTAAACGCGCCGTCCGCATCGGTGATATACCGGCTGGCCAAGGCCTTGGGCGTTTCCGTGGACACACTGTTTGCCGAACACGAAAATGATTTCAGATCTCTTCAGCATGAAAGTGCCCGCGACCCTTTTCTGGTTCCCATGGATAAGCCTGACGAAGTGCTGCCGTCCAAGCTCAAAACAATGGCCCAGGATATAATCGATGCATTCTGGACCCTGGAAGATATCTGCAACGCCCAAAAACAAGCCAAAATTCCGCTGCTCATCCCTTTTGAATCCAGCAGGCAAGGGATGGAAATGCTCTCGGAAACCGTTCGTCGCTATATTGGAATCGAGCACGGCGTAGTGTTCGATTATTTTGAGCTTTTCGAAAATCAGGGGTTCCGGGTCATTGTTGTGCCCATGCCTAAAACCGTGGACAGTTTTTCTTATTATGATCCTTTATGCCAAAACGCGTTTTTTTTTCTAAACTCCCGCCCGAATCCCGAGCGGCAGCTTTTTCGACTGGCGTATGAACTTGGCAAAGTATTGATCCTTACATACGCCGTTAACCGGGGCGAACAAATATTTATAACCGATCACAGGGCAGCGTTTACAGGTACAAAACCTTTAACGGCTCATCGGGCAGCCCGGCGTTTTGCCGCCACGTTTCTTATGCCGGCCGACGCTGTCAGTAAAACGGTCGCCCAATTAGGCATCCAAAAAAAACACTGGTCTTACGAGCTGTTGCTACGCATCAAGCACCGATTCGGTATTTCAGCCGAAGCCTTTTTATACCGTCTGGACGAGTTGAACTTGATTGATCCTGCTCTAATTGAGCCCTTAAAAGAAAAAATCCATAAACATTATGGCAAAACAGATTTCGGTGAACCCGACTTCTCCAGACGATTGCTGACGCCTAACGGTCGTCTTTGGGATCTGGTGCTGACCGGTAAAGAAGTCGATAACGGGCGGGAAGAAGTGGTCAAGATCGAACAGATTTTGAACAAGTGGAAAGTGGTCTAAGGTCCGAGCAGGATAATAGAATATCGGCTATGACAATTGACAGATATCTTTAAAAGTGGCAATTATCCTTACCGAATTATTTATAAAATAGGTAAAGGATTTGTTTCTCCATGTATCGACTGATTTTAAGATGCCTATTTTCTGTTTGCCCGCCAGAGGGGGCGGCAAACAGATTTTATTACGTTAAGTTAAGGTTTAGGTATGTCAGATCAGTTAAAATATGACGAGATTGGCTATTGGTCCGAGATTAAGCTTGATATTATTAAAGAGTATGCATCGGCATATTCACGGATTATGAGTAGCCAAACCCGCCCCCAATTTTATCACCTTTATATTGATGCGTTTGCAGGTCCGGGAAAACACATCTCTAAGAGTACAGGCGAATTTGTTCCTGGAAGTCCTGAAAATGCACTGTTAATCAAACCCCCTTTTCATGAGTATCATTTTATCGATTTGGATAAACAGAAGATTGAATCGCTGGAAAACATGGCTGGAATCCGCGAAGATATTCATATACATCTCGGTGATTGTAATAAAGTGATGCTGGATAAAGTCCTCCCAAACGCAAAATACGCTGACTATCGCCGCGCCCTCTGTGTCTTGGATCCGTACGGACTACACCTTGATTGGGAGGTAGTATTTACAGCCGGTCAAATGAAATCTGTGGACATATTCCTGAATTTCCCTGTTGCAGATATGAATCGTAATGTTCTTTGGCGCAAACCCGAAGACGTTTCTTCCTCTCAGATTAATCGAATGAACAGGTTTTGGGGTGATGATTCCTGGCGTGAAGAAGCATATTCTCCCTCACCGCAAATGAAGCTGTTCGGTGAGAAGGAAGATGAGGAGAAGGTGTCGAATGAAATGATTGCAGAGGCCTTTAGAAGACGACTAAAAAAAGCTGCTGGTTTTGCCAATGTGCCTGCCCCGATTGCAATGCGAAATACTCAGAATGCAATCGTATATTACCTGTTTTTTGCATCTCATAAGCCAGTCGCTGAACATATTGTACAGGATATTTTTAAAAAACATACTAACAGAAGGGGAAATTGATGGCAGCAAACTCCGCTATTGAGTGGACAGAAGCTACTTGGAACCCTGTCACGGGATGCACAAAGATAAGTATTGGCTGTCAAAACTGTTATGCTGAAAGAATGGCATACCGCCTCCAGGCCATGGGCCAGCCAAACTATATTGACGGCTTCAAGGTAAAAACCCATGAAAAAGTGCTGTCTCTTCCGCTAAGATGGAAAAAACCCCGCACAATCTTTGTAAATTCCATGAGCGATCTATTTCATGAGGAAGTGCCCGTCTCTTTTATATCGAAAGTTTTCAGGGTCATGGAGCAGACCCCCAAACATATATTTCAAGTTCTTACAAAGCGTTCCGAAAATTTGCGAAAGTTGAGCAAATGCCTGCCATGGCCGGATAATGTCTGGATGGGCGTTACCGTTGAAAACAACAGACATCAGCAAAGAATTGAAGATTTACGAAATACATCTGCAAAGATAAAATTTATTTCGTTTGAACCGCTCCTTGGCCCGATTACAAATATCGATATAACAAACATAGATTGGGTTATCGTCGGGGGAGAATCAGGCCCTAAAGCGAGGCCTGCATCTTCCTTATGGGTGAAAGATATTCGCGACCAATGCCTGACCGCCCAAGTGCCTTTTTTCTTCAAACAATGGGGAGGATTCAACAAAAAAAAAGCAGGGCGTGTTCTGGATGGCCGCACCTGGGATCAAATGCCCGCCCGAAACTTTGCAAATCAAAAAGAGGGAAAATCATGCTGAAAAACCCTTTGATATAAAACAAGGCGGCTCTAACAATTCATGCGACGCTGCTTCTGATCCGCTCCTGACCTGGTATTTTTTAAACGACCCTGCCCTGAATCTCTGCCTGATACTCGATATCGCTTTTTGAGCCCTGTTTTTAATC
>JABMQM010000071.1 GCA_013203195.1 Desulfobacteraceae bacterium
ATAGGTATTCCGAAGTGGCAAGTAATGTAAGTATTAGCAGTAAAGGAGAGCATAATGAGGCATTATCGTTTCTTTGCATTATCGTTTATGGTGATCTTTTTTTTAAATTTTCCCCATATGGCGCAAGCCGATAGCTATTCTAATACGATAGAAGTATTTGAAAAATCCCCTGCGGTACAACCTTTTTTCAAGAATGCCTATGGCTATGCGATTTTCCCAACGGTTGGAAAAGGTGGTATCGGTATTGGGGGAGCCTACGGCAAAGGGCAGGTGTACCGGAGAGGCAATATCACCGGAACAGTTTCCTTGGTAAAAGTGACCATCGGCTTTCAGCTCGGCGGCCAGGCATTTAGCGAGGTTATATTTTTTAAGGACAAACGCGCTTACAATGAATTCACTAGCGGCAGCTTCGAGTTTGATGCCGCCGCGTCAGCCGTCGCTATTACCGCCGGAGCCCAGGCACAAGCGGGAACCGCAGGCTCTTCTGCCGGCGCAAGTGCAGGGTCGGATACAGGGGCACAGGCAAAAACGGGCTATAGAAAAGGAATGGCCATGTTCGTACACGTAAAAGGCGGCCTTATGTACGAAGCAGCCATCGGTGGCCAAAAGTTCAGCTTTAAACCCAAGTGATGTAAAACAGTAGTCATCCCGGTTGTTAAAACCAAATAACGCCCGAATTTAAAAGATTGGGGATAGGACTTCAAAGCCGGTTTATTTCGGCGGCAGCGAGATATTCGAGTATTTCATTGCAAAAGATGGAGTTTTGTCCTTCAGAAGGAATGTCTTCATGGTTCTGGGCAAAAAGGAGCGGTAAGCTGTTTTCGCATCCGGCTAGGGAGACTTCGATATTTTCAAGTACACGCATTCCCAATTATGATGACAAAAGAAGAAAAAGAAAAGCTCGAGAATCATATCAAAGAAAATATCGAGAAATTGAAAAAAGATATTGTTTCTTATAAACAGCTGACCCGACCGATCGCTCCTGACAATGCCATTGGTCGGCTTACCCGCATGGAAGCCATCAGCAGCAAAAGTATAAATGAAGCCACGTTACGCAGAGCGAAACAAACCCTGTCCAAACTGGAACGTGTTTTGAAAATGGCAGATGCCCCGGATTTTGGATTGTGCAGAACGTGTGAAGAACCAATTCCATTTAGAAGATTGATGATTGTCCCGGAAACGGATCTGTGTGTTGAGTGCGCAGAGACAGTGAGTTAAACCCTAACGCCATTTAACCGGGGTGAGATTAATATAAGACCTCTTTAGGGTTGTTATGATAAAGGCGGAAAAATTATGAGAAAACAAAGTATTGTGAAAAGCGTACTTTTCCTTTTTGCCTTAATATTTGTACTAAGCGATCCTGCTATTTGTGCTAAACAAGTTTTTTATAGTATTCATTTCGCCACCTTAAAAGACATCAGGGATGTTAACAAACAGGTGAATTTGCTTAAAGAAAAAGGCAAGATGGTTTTCTGGGAAAAAACAGAGATTCCAGCTATGGGGCAGTTCTACAGGGTTTATGTCGGCCGGTATAAAACCTGGAATGGTGCCGTGGCTTTCAGGGACAAATTGAAAAGTGCGGGCGTTGTAGGTCCTCTCGGAATTCAATGGTTCAATGAAACCGTGGAGTCTAAAGAGATGCAGGAACCTACCAAACTAAGTGCGTCAAAGAAATCAGCTTTTGTTCAGCCTTTATATTCAGCCCCGGAAAAAGATCGGTTTGTTGATAACAAGGATGGGACCGTCACGGACACTAAAACCAACTTGATGTGGATAAAAAACGGCTGGCGGCTGGAATTTATTTCAGCCTTGCCCTGGTTCGAGGCCATGGATAAAGTCAAAAATTTCAAACATGGTAATTTCAGCGACTGGCGTCTTCCAACCGTTGAAGAATGGAACAGCCTAATCGATCCCGGCAATCAGAATCCAGCTCTTGTTGAACCGAATCCCTTTGTAAACATCATTAGCCACATACCGTACTGGTCAAAAACCGAATTTAATTACGACAAGAATCACACCTGCAATGATCAATGTTCTTTGGGCTCATACATTGTAACGATGTGGTCTGGGATTACATATCATCAAAAGAAAAGCAATAGGGCATTTATACTCCCTGTGCGTTCAATAGTACCCAAAATTTAAGCAAAAAATAAAGCCCCAAAATTTGCGTGATTCGGTATTATAGTCATAGATTTTAAAAGTCGTATAACAATAGAGACAGTCTAAGAAAATTCAGATCGTAAGTTTTCATGAAACGTCCGAGTTAGTTTCACTCTTTGCCAAAAGAGCCACTGCGGCGAGAATCATAACTCCTCCCAGGATTTTGGGCATGGTGATTGCCTCTCCCAGAACGATTATTGCCAGCACAACGGTTACTACAGGCTCCAGTGTGGAAATCATGGAAGCATTGGCAGGATCGATTCTTTTGAGACCGGCAAAAAATGTCACGATGGCAAGGGCTGTTGAAACCAGGGCAATGGCAAATACTGCAACCCACCCGGTTGACGTTGTAGGAAATTTTACACCCTTTACGGCAACTATGGCGCTAAAGACAACCCCTGCTGCAATTATTACGGTAGTTGACGCAGCAAAGGCGTCCACATTGGAGATGGCCTTGCTGCCAACGATGATGTAAATCGAATAAAGCACTGCGGCCGTAGTCGCCAAGACAATACCAAGGATCTCTCCTCTTCCGCCATCCAGTCCAACAATAAATATGGTTCCACCAAGGGTCATCGAAAGTGCCACCATTTTTAATATTGTTACCGGTTTTTTGAAAAAGATTGTCGCCAGCAAGGTAACAAAAGCCGGGTAAAGATAAAGAAGAATTGCCACTAATCCTGCAGGTGCCATTGTCAGCGCTGTGAAAAAGGCCAAAGAAAGCCCCACATAACCGAGTCCCCCCATACATAAAAGAGTAATCAGAGTGCGACCGCGGGGAAAAGCCATGCCTTTTGCTGTCATGATTGCTACCATGAATATGGCGGCAATCGTGAACCGTAGGAAAAGAACCGTAACAGGATTTGATCCTGCTTCATAGGCCAGACGGGCAAAAATGGCCATGGTCCCGAAGGACGAAGCCGATACGGCAATCAGAAATACACCAATCAAACGATCCCTGTGGCTCGGCTTTAAATCCTGGGTTCCCATTTTTAATGATTTTTCTGACATGTAGATTCGCGTTGCGCCCGGATAATGCTGGGAGCCTTATCGTCTTGTTCCTGATTCAGCTGAAGGAGTATAATCGACACGATAACGATTACACCGCCTGTTATCTGCAGAATTCCCATAATTTCATTGAGGAAGATATATGATATTACCCCGGCCGTAATCGGTTCCAGGGTTGCGGTGATGCTGGCGCGAGTGGAGCGGATCAGGTTGATGCCTTCCAGGTAAAGGCCGAAGGGGATGAGGGTTCCCATAATACCAATATACAAAATCCACCCCCATTGTACCGGAGAATATG
>JABMQM010000072.1 GCA_013203195.1 Desulfobacteraceae bacterium
TACCAGGTGGCCGCCGTACGGACCTGAGGCCGATAGGATTCTCTCAAATTCCAGGCTGGTGACGATATTGGGGTGTTTTTTATAGCCGAAGGTATCATGGACTGCCGGGTCAAAAGACTGGGTCCCGGGAGCAATAATGATCGATCCTACGTCAAGCTCGATAACTTCATCTATCTGCTTATGATCAATGGCATTCACCCCGCAAAACTCAACACAGATTTGGCAGCCTCCTGTTTTGAAATGGATGCACTTGGTGCGATCGATGACCGGCGTGTTGGGCACGGCCTGGGCATACGGCACATAAACCGGCTTGCGCCCGGCCAGGCCCATGTCGTATTCGGAGGGGATCACTTTAACATCGTCTTTTGAAATATGGGATTGAATTTTTTCATAGGTGATATGCCCGGTGGGACAAACCGAGGCACAGGCGCCACAGGACAGACAGGCTTCTGTCTGGAGATGAAAAGGGGTGTCGACTCGCATTTCCGTTCCACGGCCGGTCAGACTGATAGCGCTGTTTCCCATGCGTTCACAGATGCGGGTGCAGAGTCCGCAAAGAATACAGGTATCGTCTTCCTTGGAAAAACGCGGCTCGACAATATCATATTTATCAGCCAATTCTTTAAGCAGCTTTACATCCGGACAGCGGGCATACAACAATTCCACGATGAGTTTTCGAATTTGATGAATGTCCTCGTTATCTGTTTGTATCTCCATACCTTCCCAGATGGGATAGTTGCAGGCGGTCACAAATTTGGACCAGCGCCCTTCAGAAACCAGCACAGTGCACAAACGGCACATGCCGGCCGGTTCCAAGGCTTTGTGATGACAAAGAGTTGGAATGTCAACCTTGTATCTTTCGGCAACCTGAAGAACATATTCCCCTTCTTCTCCCTGGACTGTTTTACCATCGAGTATGAAATTGATCATGGGCTAACCTTCTCTGGTTCCTATTATATTTTTTTTAACATGCTTACTTAATGATAACGGCATTAAACTTACAGGCTTCATAACAGATGCTGCATTTGATACATAAATCCTGATCCAGCTGATGCACCTCTTTTTTCTCGCCGGTGATGGCATCCTGGGGGCACTTGCGGGCACACACGCGGCAACCGGTGCAGGCCTCTGCATCGATTTCATAATAGTAAAGGTTTTTGCAAACACCCGCTCGGCATTTCTTGTCTTTGATATGGGCATCGTACTCATGGCGAAAATAATTAATGGTCGTCACCACCGGATTGGGAGCAGAAGTCCCCAGCCCGCAGAGAGAAGCCTTGGCGACCATATCGCCCAGCTCCTCTAAGAGTTCAACATCACCCTCTTTGCCGTTGCCTTCGCAGATAGCGGTCAGAATCTCCAGCATGCGCTTGATGCCTTCACGGCAGGGATTGCACTGTCCACAGGATTCCTCTTCCAGAAAATCGAGAAAATATCGAGCGATGTCCACCATGCAGGTGTCTTGATCCATAACGATCATGCCGCCGGAGCCCATGATGGAGCCAATTTTTGTCAGTTCATCAAAATCGACGCCCAAATCCAGATATTGTTCAGGAATACATCCGCCGGACGGACCGCCGGTTTGAACGGCTTTAAATTTTTTCTTTTTTAGAACACCGCCGCCGATATCAAAAATAATGTTCCGCAATGTCGTTCCCATGGGCACTTCTACCAGCCCGGTATTGGTAATCTTGCCGACCAGGCTGAAGACCTTGGTGCCTTTACTACCTTCCGTTCCCATACCGGCGTACCATTCGGCCCCTTTAGAGACGATGGCAGGAACGTTTGCAAAGGTCTCCACATTGTTCAGATTTGACGGATTTTGTCGAAAGCCCTTCTCTACGGTATGAACATACTTGGCCCGGGGCCTTCCGACCTTGCCTTCCAGAGAAGCCATCAAGGCCGTGGATTCACCGCAGACAAAAGCACCGGCGCCGGTAGAAATTTTAATATTAAAACTAAAATCCGTGCCGGCAATATTCTCTCCTAAAAGGCCATAGCTTTCAGCCTGCTTAATGGCGGTCACCAGCCTTTTTACAGCCAGCGGGTATTCATTGCGCACATACATAAACCCCTGACTGGAACCGATGGCCACCGCTGCAATCAACATCCCCTCTAAAACACTGTGGGGGTCGCCCTCCAGTATGCTGCGGTCCATATAGGCCCCCGGATCACCTTCATCAGCGTTACAGATAATATATCTATCGCCGTGATGTCTGGCACAGGTCGCCCATTTTTTGCCGGCTGAGAATCCGCCGCCGCCGCGGCCTCTTAAGCCGGAGTCTGTTATTATCTGAATGATCTCTTCAGGTTTATGATCAAAGAGCGCGCGTAAAAAGGCAAAATAGCCTCCCCGGGCGATATACTCTTCAATCGAGTCGGGATCGATATAGCCGCAATTGCGCAAAGCAATTTTCACCTGATTATTATAAAAAGGGGTGTCTTCCAAAAACGGAATCTTCTCCAGCGGCTCGACCTTGCTGAGAGGATTCTCAAGATGGTCTTCCATTACACTGCGGGGATCACGCACCTGACCCAAAATCCATTTGGTCTTTTTGAAATTGTTTTCAAGATAACTGTTAATTACATCGCCAATCTTGTCTTCGGTGATCTTTTGATAAATAACCCGCGGTTTGCCGGTCGCTGCGATTTCAACCAAAGGTTCGACTTCACAAAAGCCCAGACAACCCGTTTGGCGAATACTGACGCCATTGCCGCCGGGAAAGTCCTGCATGGCCTTTTCAAGGGCGGCCTTGCCACCGGCGGCAATACCGCAAGAAGCCATGCCGACAAGCACCTTGGTGGTATCGGGATAGTACAGCCTGCTGCTGTACTCACGGTTTATCTTTTCTAAATCTGCTTTAGATTGAATTTTCATATTTTTAATCTCGCATCCGGGTATTATTCATATTTTTCCAAGACCTTTTCAACTTCATCGCTGCCGATACGGCCGTGAACGTCTTCGTTAACCTTGATGACCGGTCCCAGGCTGCAACAACCGATACAGCGCACACCTTCAAGGGTAAAACGCATATCGCCCGTGGTATGCTTGCCGTTCAGATTCAAAGTATCTATAATTCTTTCACGCACCCTCTCACCACCGCGAACGTGGCAGGCCGTGCCCAGGCAGATGGAAATAATATTGCGGCCTTTGGGCTCCAGGCTAAAGGTTGAGTAAAACGTACCGACACCATATATCTGGCTGTAAGCAACACCTATTTTTTCAGCAAGATACTTCAAGGTGGGTTGGGGCAGGTAGTTGTAGCGCCGTTGAATTGCCTGAAGAATCATAATCAGGTTTTCTTTGTCAGTACCGAACTCTTCTTCGATGATCTTGTCGAGTTCCATATAATCGATTGCAACATCTACACACTGTTCTGCCGTTGGCGGACTTACTTGGTTCATCTGCAACACCCTCTTTACTATTGGTTATACTTGTTCAGCGGCTACAGGCTGGTAAATGACCGGACAGTTTTCCACGCAACTGCCGCACCCGGTACAAAGATCCATGTTGATACTGCGCGCTTTCTTTCTGACTTTCACCTTGAAATTGCCCTCTTCTCCTGAAACACTTTCCACTTCTGAGAGCGTAATCAGCTCAATGTTGATGTGCCGGCCGACCTCGACCAGTTTAGGTGCGATAATTCACATGGCACAGTCATTGGTTGGAAAGGTCTTGTCAAGCTGCGACATCATTCCGCCGATGGAGCCGGACTTTTCAACCAGGTAGACATAATAACCGGCATCCGCCAAATCCAGAGCAGCCTGCATCCCGGTAATGCCGCCGCCGACTACCATGACGGCACCTGTTTTGTTATTCGACATTTTCTCCTCCTAGGTCAAAAAAAGAGGTAATACTGCTGATGTCCAGTTGGTTCATCTGAAGCCCCAACGTCTTTTCATCAATGCCCATACACAGGCCGAGCAACTGCGGATAGAGCACAGATGCCAGAGGGTTATCTCCATTTGTAGAGACCATCATTTGCTGCACCGTATCGAATTGCAAATGGCAGTACGGGCAGGCTGAACACA
>JABMQM010000073.1 GCA_013203195.1 Desulfobacteraceae bacterium
GAACGCATACGGGACCTGCTTTTTTCCATGCACCTGGATCCAAAGGGGCAAGAAATTCTAAAAGAACTGATGATAAGCAGGTTTGAAACGCCCCAGGAAGAATGGTACGAACCTATACGGCAGATGAAAAAAACCATAGCATTACTGGACAGGAGGTCTTATGCCCCCAAAAAGCCTTAAGAGCAAATTGATAATCGCTGTCTTCGCATTGGTTATCGGCAGCGGTCTACTGATTTCACTCCTGGTCACTCATCGTTACAGCAGCAGCCTCCGCGAGACGATAACCGCCCAGGCAGAGAATCTGGGCCATGCCGTCTCCTTGGCGGCCGCAGACAGTGTTCTCATAAATGATTTGGTCGCCTTACAGAGACTGCTCAACCACCAGATCCGCAGCAACCCCGCCATTGCCTATCTTTTCATCTCAAGCGATGATCAAGTGCTCGCCCATACGTTTGAGAAAGGAATCCCTATAGATCTGTTGGAAGCCAATAATGTCACCTCAGGTGATCGGCCCCGTTTTCAAAAGATCGCTGCCACAAACGGCGAACATTATCTGGATATTTCCTGGCCTATCTTAGGAGGAAAGGCGGGCGTTCTACGTCTCGGGTTTTCTGAAACGCATTACAGAAAACAGATGACCCGGTTGTGGGTTCAGATGGCTGCCCTTACCATTGCGATCCTTTTGCTCGCCCTGACCGGAACACTTTTGTTTCTCAGACGGCTCACCAGCCCGATTACGGCCTTGGCCCAAGCGACCCAAAAGATTGACAAAGGAGACCTTGGCGTAAGGGTGCCGGTCAAGGGGAACGACGAAGTGGCTCAACTGTCTTCATCCTTCAATGAGATGGTCGCCCGCATGGAGGAATATACCCACAGGCTTGAAGAACAGACCATGGATCTGGAGCGCGCTCATCATCAAACCAGAACCTCCTGTGGGATCCTTCGGGAAATCGGGTCGTTGAGGACCCTGGATGAAATCGGCCGTTTGTTACTAAAGAAGAGTCAAGACATTCTTAAATGCGACCATACGGTTCTTTTGGTTTTCAATACCAACCGGGACCTCCTTTTTGTTTTGTCACCGGACGAAAAGAAGGATTTTAGAGAACAAGAAACCATTCAATCTGCCATTGCTTTTCTGGGCAATCAGACAAAAGTCGCTTTTATCAATGGCAAAAAGGCAGCTCTAAAACCTCCACTTGTTCCAGAACATTTTCAGTCGGCTTCCCGTCAGGCGCTTATTCCTCTCCATCAAAACAACCAGCTCTTTGGTGGTTTTATTATCGGTTGCCCCGGAGCATGCCATTGTAATGGTGAAGAAATCGAGCTGGTGGGTTTGATCCTGAGTCAAGCTGCAGGTGTTATAAAACGGGCCGTTGTTCAGGAAGAAGAAACACTTGATATAAAGAGCCGCATAGAAAGGACCTCAGAATTTTGCGGGATCATTGGGAAGGATCCCAAAATGCAAGTAATTTACAAACTGATAGAAGATATTGCCCCCACTGATGCCACTGTACTAATCCAGGGGGAGAGCGGCACCGGGAAGGAATTGATTGCTCGCGCTATCCATCAAAGGAGCGACAGGAAAAATAGGCCATTCGTCGTGATCAACTGTTCGGCTTACCCGGCCACCTTACTCGAAAGTGAGCTTTTTGGCCATGAGAAAGGGGCTTTCACTGGTGCAATCCGGCAAAAACGTGGGCGTTTTGAGCAAGCTGACGGTGGCACCGTATTTCTTGATGAGATTGGCGAAATCGCTCCGTCGGCCCAGATAAAGCTGCTTCGAGTGCTTCAAACCCGACAATTTGAGCGGTTAGGAGGGGAAAAGACCCTTTCGGTGGATGTGCGGATTATCGCGGCAACCAATAAGAAACTCGTCCAGGAGGTGAAAAATGGCAACTTCCGTGAAGACCTTTTTTACCGTCTCAACGTGATTCCTGTCAATCTTCCACTCCTTAGAAATCGACGGAACGATATTACCTTGCTTGCTCAGCACTTTCTGCGCCGATTTGCAGCAGAACAGAGTAAGTCTATTCAGGGGCTCAGCTCCGAGGCCATGCGACTCCTCTTGGACTACACCTGGCCAGGTAATGTCAGAGAATTGGAAAACAGCATTGAGCACGCAGCTGTCCTCGTAAAAAGTGAGCGGATTGAAATTTCCGATCTCCCCTCTGTAATTCGTAATACCGTTTCCACCGGCACCCCACTTGGATCCCGCTACACCATCCTGGAAAATGAAAAAACACTGCTGAAAGAGGCCCTTGAAGAATGCGGATGGAACAAGAAACTGGCTGCACTGCGACTTGGAATTAGCCGTAGCACCTTGTACGGCAAACTCAAAAAACATCAAATCATTGAGCACACCGTTCATTAACGTCTTAGACGCCCTTAAATCTGAAATCATAGTCTCTTTGGCACAATCCAGCTGCTCCCTCCATGGATTAACAACATGCACCCCCAAGCTGCAGGCGCGCCGGAAACATGCATGAGAACTCTGGGGCATAGAAGCTGCCTGGAGTTCGACCAGCTGTGCAGCCTGCGAATAACCATGTACGGATTCTATACACATGGTAACCACCTTTATTCACAAAGAAACTCTATCATCTCAGCTTATGATGTTCACATTTCGTACAGATTCCGAGCGTTGGTTGTCCCTATGCTCTCTTCTTTGAAATATTCCCACGCCTTGCTCATCGTCAAAGCGCCTCCTCATTAGAAGCCGTCTTTATTCGTTCTTTCACATAGTTAACCCACACCCTTCTATTAACTTCCCCAATATTCCCCACCAAGGCCACCAAATCTCTCTAATTGGCACACGATTTGCTTGCATTATTCATGTATGAATGCCAGGCCCCAAGGTGAAAGAAAAAATTTCGGGCAAGGAGTGCTTGATGGATAGGCCGATCGTGGTCGTTGATGCCGACAAAAATCAGTGTGAGAAGCTGTGTGCTCTACTAAGACAAGAGAACTATAGAGCTGTCGAATTACATTCGTTGCTGAGCCTGAAAAAAATCCTCCAGGAAACCTCTTGTCGGGTCGTAATTATGGATCTGGATTCTTTACCCGTTGACAACCGTTTTATCAAAGAGTTCAGAAGACAAAACCCCGGACTCCCTGTCATGGTGCTATCCAGCCGTTCGTTCCACCCTGAATTAGAGCAGGTCATGAGTAAACATATCTGCGCCTGCCTTAGAAAACCACCAGATCCGGAGGAACTTCTATATTGCATCAAGAGTTTTTGTGAAAACGAACATGACTCCTCTGGGCGCCAAAGGGGGGAGGGTTCTGAAATTGCGAAGTGAGAAAACCAAGCGTTGGATTCTAATCCCGGCCGCAGTGGTGATTCTGCTCTTGATTTACGGGGTCGCGGCATCACAACAGAAGACACCACTCCAGACCGAGCTTCCCCAGCCGAAAATCCCCAAGCCCCAGTTCTTCTGCGGTTACTGTCACCTCCTGACCTACCCGAGCATTGTCATGAAGGGTTACGACACCTGGAAGAAGGGCAAGCACAATAAATACGGCTGCGTTGAGTGCCATTATCCGCCCACGGAAGCCGGGACCGGGACAGAGATCAAACACATCCCCAAAAAGCCGCCGGAACGTTTCTCCTACCTCCCCTTGGGTGGTGGGACGGTGCGGACAAGACCAAAAATCACCGACGCCAGCTGCATGACCGCCAACTGCCACGGTAAACCGGAAGACAAGTTCAAGACCAAGAAGATCAAGTTCACGGAAAAAGTGCCTTTTATCCACGTGCAGCATCTCGAAAAGAAGAACCAGATTGAGGGCCAGCAGGTCAACTGCACCACCTGTCACCAACATGAGACCGAAAAAAAGCACTTCCAGGTAGCCAAGGAAACCTGTCACCTCTGCCACTTCAAGAACACCAAGTTCAACCAGGACCGGGGCAAATGCAATTTATGCCACGAACTACCCAAGAAGCCGATCCAGACCTCGGGCCAAAAACCTATCACTCATGAGATGCTCGAAAAGGCCAAGGTCTCCTGCGGTAGCTGCCATTATGATGTTATAAAGGCGGCTGGTGGAGCCACCTACGAGGCATTTTTCGAGGACAACGTGCTCAAGACCACACTTGTCTTGGGTGCGGGGCGGATAAAAAAGGAGAGTTGTCTTGCATGTCACGACCAGCCCAAGGATCTCAAAGAATCGGGCAACAAGAAGTTGATGCATCAGAAACACGTGACGGACAAGAACTCCCGATGCCTTGACTGCCACCGGCCCATCGGGCACACCAAGACGGATCTTAACCTGCCCTTACGGAAGTATTCCATGAAGGACCGTTGCTCGGCCTGCCATCCTGAACCCCACAACTACCAACGCCTTCTTATTGCGGGAGAGAAACGGGAAGGGGTAATCAAATCCCCGGACCCGATGCTAAAGGCCAGGACCAACTGTCTGGCCTGCCACGTGGAGATGGGGGTCGGCAGCAAGGGCAACAGGATCATGAAGGCCTCCGGCAAGACGTGTGTCGCCTGTCACACAAAGGAGCATAACAAGATGCTCCAAGATTGGAAAACCGAATTGACCAAAGAATTGGAAGCCGCCAAAGAGTTGGAGGGGGAGGCTCAAGAAGCACTGTCCAAGTCCACCCTCCCCGCGTCAGAACTGGCCGAGGTCAAGGAATGGTTTGAAAATGGCCGGGAAAACCTGAAACTGGTCTTGTATGGCAATGGAGTCCACAACAAGAAATATGCGATGTTGCTTATAGATGCCGCCATGGGGAATTTCGAAGATCTGCTCGATGAGCTTGAAGAACTTAAAGGCAGGTGATTAGCTCCCATTGGTCTAAATAAAATCAAGTCTAACATAATAAATCCAGTTTTTCGAAACTATCTAAATACCCTAAAAGTTAAGGAGGCAGTTATTATGGGTGATAAGTTTTCCGCCACAAGGCGTCAGATGCTAAAAGGGGCAGGTGCCGCCGGGCTCGCAGCGGCCGCAAGCCTCGTACCCGCCGGCCATGCAGCCGCAAAACGGGGCGGCCGTAGCAAGGCCAAGGCCCCGAGGTGGGCAATGGTCTTTGATCTGAGACGGTGTGTGGGGTGCAGGGCCTGCACGGTTGCCTGTAAGGCCGAATATGATGTACCTCTGGGAGTATGGAACACCGTGGTCAATGAAGAGATGGTGGGCAGATACCCTGACACAAAAAAGCCATTCCTGCCCATCCGTTGCAATCACTGCGAAGGGAATAAAGAGGATATGATTCCGCCCTGCGTCAAGGACTGTCCGGAATACCCGAAAGAGAGGCAAAAATATATAACACCCGACGGCAAAAAGATCCGCTACAGAGACGGGGCGACCTACAAACGGCCGGACGGCCTGATCCTGAACATAAATAAGTACTGCACGGGGTGTGGCAAGTGTATAAAAGCATGCCCCTATGGCGCGCGTGCGTTTAACAAGAGGATAAAATCGGGAAAAGACTCGACCAAGAACGGTATTACCAAATGCACCTCCTGTGCGCACCGTATCGACAAAGGGGTCGTCCCGGCATGTGTAAACATCTGTCCGGGCAGGGCGAGGGTATTCGGTGATTTAAATGATCCGAACAGCGAGGTCTCAAAACTCGCCAAAGAGTTTAACCTGGTAAAAGAGAGGGATAAGACGACCCTTCTGCCGGGTGAAGATACGGTTCCCATGAATTTCTATATAGACCCGGATAATGCGTTAAAGACTAAGATCGCAACAAGGAAATATACAGAGAATGAGTCATTCAGTTGTAAGGTAAGTTGAAACCATAAGAAATTTCGTTACTAATGTAAAAGAATAGGGGGAAAATATGCAAAAGATAACTCGACGTGACCTAATAAAGTTAGGCGTAGCCAGCGGCGTTGTCCTGGCAACGGGAGGAATTTTTAAGGGAAATGCCCTGGCTGGTTCCATAAAGTTAGCAGCGGGCAATAAGGATTTCTCTCCCAAGACCGGCGTAGAGAGAAAGATGATCCCTTCGGCCTGCTGGTCCTGTGTCACAAGAGATTCCATGATCGGCTTTGTGGAAGATGGAAGGCTTGTCAAGTTGGAAGGGCAACTTGATTCCATCAGAGGTCTTGGCAAACTTTGTTCCAAAGGAGCCGCCGGGATCAACCAGCTCTACGACCCCGGAAGAATTCTTTATCCCATGAAACGCGCGGGGAAACGGGGTGAAGGGAAATGGAAAAGAATCTCCTGGGACGATGCCCTGACCGAATTAACGGGCCGTTTAAAAAAGCTTCGCGATGAAGGCCATCCGGAGAAGTTTATGTTCCATTACGGCCGCATGAAGGGTTCATCCAGCAAGATCGTAAAGAGTGCCTTCCTGTCTACTTACGGCACCAAGACCATCGGCAACCACACCTCTATCTGCGAGGTTTCCAAATGGACCGGCCAGGAACTGACCTGGGGAAAACACTATGACAACTGGGATTTTGACAACACCAAATTTGTGCTGAACTTTGGAAGCGGTTGCTTAGAGTCACACACAAACTCTATTCCTTTATTACAAAGACTCGTAGCCGCCATGGTTGAGAGGAATGTGAAATGTGTCACCTTTGACGTGAGGCTGTCAAACACGGCTGCCAGGTCCACGGAATGGGTCCCCATAAGGCCGGGGACAGATGGGGCCGTCGCCCTTGCCATGTGCAAGGAAATAATGGATGCCGGGCTTTACGACAAAGAGTTTTTCAAGTTTATAAAGGCGACCCCAAATCCCAATGCCTCGACGGATGAAAAGGTAGCTGCCCTTAAAAAACACCTGGCCCCGTACACACCGGAGTGGGCGGAAAAGATAAGCAATGTCCCGGCCGCCAAGATCAAGTCTTTGGCCCTCGAGTTTGCAAAAACCAAACCAGCCTGTGTCATCAACTACAGGGGGACGGCAGCCCATTATAACGGCACCGAAAACGAGCGAGTGATCCAGATGCTGGCCGCCATCACCGGCAACATCGACAATCCGGGTGGTCGTTGCCGGGGGGTGGGGGCAAAATGGAAGTATCCTAAAGGACCTAAGAAGAAACCCAAGGGCAAGAAGCTCAAGATACTTGACGGCTTCCCCGGCACCGTCGCCTATCCCACCCACCACGTCAGTCACCAGGTTCTAAAGATGATCAAAGACGGCAAGGCCGGTCGGCCCGAGGTCTACATGTGGTACTGCTACACCCCGGTCTACGCAAACGGCGATTGTCAGGAGAACATTGACATCATGAAGGATGAGAGCCTCATCCCCTATTCGGTCTGTGTAAATGCCTACTATGATGAATCAGCGGCCCTGGCCGACATGATTCTGCCAAACCCGTCCTATCTTGAGTGGTGGGACTGGGAAGACATGGTCTCACCGACCCAGGTTCCCGAATACTACATCCGGCAGCCTTTTGTTAAGCCCCTGGGTGAAAGTCGTGATTTTAAGGATGTTGTCTGTGACCTGGCAGAGAGGATGGGGTTTCCGCTCGGGTTTAAATCCGCTGAGGAATTTGTCAGGATGTCGTGCGAGAAGACCCCAGGTGTCAAGGAGGCCGGTGGTTTTGAATACATGAAAAAACAGGGTGTCTGGCATGACCCCAAGGCCAAGCCCAAATATTTCGAGTACAAGAAAGAGGTCAAGGGGGAAGACCTCAAAAAAGAGGGCGTTATATTTGACGAGGCCACGGGCGTCTATTGGAACTCTAAGAAGTCCAAAAAACCGGATGCCGGCTACACCAAGGCCAAAAATGCCTATAAGGGATATGTCGGCCAGAAGATTGGGGACAAGGTCTACAAGGGGTTCAAACCCGATAAGGTAAACAAATCAGGCTATTTTGAACTATATTCAGAACTCCTGAAGATCAAAGGGAAACAGCCCTTGCCAAATTTCGTCCCCATTCCCGAGCATGAAAAGATGGGCGCTGGTGATCTTATATTGACCACTTACAAGGTCCCGGTCCAAATCCATTCCCGCTCAGCTAACTGCAAATGGCTGACGGAGATGTACCATGACAATCCTGCCAAGATAAACCCTAAAACGGCCAAGGGTCTGGGAATCAAGACCGGCGACAAGATAAAGGTCAAGTCCAAGGTCCGCGAGATTACGACCACGGCTGAAGTTACTGAAGGAATAATCCCAGGCATCGTTGCCATCTCGCATCACCTGGGACACTGGGAATATGGCCGGTATGCCTCAGGGAAAAAGTCTCCCATGGCCACAGACAATGACTCAGGTCTCAAGGAAAAGTGGTGGAAGACATATGGGGTCCACCCCAACTGGATCATCCCCAACAGTCCTGACCCCATAAGCGGTCAGAACCGCTATATGGACACTGTGTGCAAGGTGACAAAGGCATAAAAACTCTTGAGGAGGTGGGAATGGCCCACATAGACAGGACGGAGATGATAGCCGTCGCCAGGCATAGAAGCGACATTTACGGGCTTCTGGCCGTGCTGTACCGCCAGGAGCCCACCCGCGACCTGCTTAAACGGGTCCGGGGCCCCCAGTTTCTGGAGGTCATGTCGCAGTGGGGCGGCGAGCTGGACGATGACTTTATGACCCGCCCGGAAGATGCCCTCCTGGAGGAAATGGCTGTAGAGTACACCCGGCTCTTTCTTGGGCCGGGCAAACACGTTTCTCCACATGAGTCGGTTCATCACGAACGGGAGGACGGCCAGTGGGGCCAATTATGGGGCGCTTCTACCGTGGAGGTCAGGAAGTTTATCGAGGGCACGGGGCTCCGATACGAGACCAAGTATCGGGGCCTGCCCGACCACATCGGCGTGGAACTGGAGTTCCTGGAGGCCCTTACCAGACGCGAAGAAGAGGCCTGGGAGCAAGATGACGAGGAGGGAGTGCGGCGTTGTCTGGACGTGGAGCGGCGGTTCCTGGACGAGCACCTCTTTCGCTGGGTAGCGCCCTTTTGTGACAAGGTCATAGCCGCAGCCGAGTTGTCCTTCTACCGGAGCTTGGCCTCTGTCACCAAAAGATTCATCGAGTTTGACCGACAAGAATGCCTAAGAGCTGAGAGTTGAGCCATGGAGAAGGAATCATGGGAAGGAGATCGGTTAACGATGCCCGGGAGCTTCAAGGATGAAAAACATTCCTAAAATACCACTGATTATTGGCGCTGTTTTCGCCCTCGCACTGGCGGTCATCATTGTCACAACCATTGCCCTTAAAAGGGAATTGACCCACGAGGAGGTCAGGCTTGAGGGCAAATTCAGTGACAGGACCGGTGCTACGTTTGTGGGCTCCGAGGCGTGCAAGAAGTGTCACGAAAGGACCTATCTCGAGTGGAAGACATCCCTTCACTCCAATATGATGCAGAATGCAAAGACATACCCTGCGGCAATTATCGGCGATTTTGAGACACCCAGCGACGTCAGGAAATTTAGCGAGAAAGAGGTGGACTACACCCTGGGCAGCCAATGGAAGCAGCAGTATATGGAAAAGAAGGGACGGGATCTCATGGTTTTTCCCGCCCAGTACAACGTCCCCACCGGGAAGTGGAAGTCCTATTTCCCCGACGATCCGGCCAAGAGGGCATGGTTTCAAGAATGTGCGGGGTGCCACGCCACCGGAGTAAGTCCTGAGAAGAAGTCTTTTGTGGAGATGGGTATCAGCTGTGAGTCCTGTCACGGGCCAGGGAGCAACCACGTTGAGGCGGTGCCCGGTTTTGAGATCCCCACTATTATCCAGGCCGGGCGGCTGACCCCGGCCGCTGCAGCTCAGATATGCGGCTCCTGCCATACCAGGGGCCGGGATAAGAGCGGAAAGTATGCCTACCCTGACCAGTACCAGCGCGTGAAAGGAGTTGCTAACCTGAGGCTTTATTTTGACGAAGCAGACCCAGCTACTACCCCCGAGTACTTCTGGCCCAGCGGCGAATCCAAATACAGCAACCAGCAGTATCTCGACTGGGGGCAGAGTGAACATGCCAAAGTGGGTGTGGTCTGCGTCACCTGCCACAACGTCCACAGTTCCAAGAGCACTCTGGTTTCTACCGAGGCGCAAGGGCCCGGCGGCCTGGTGGATGCCATCATCTCCAAGACGCGCTTGTTCGAGGACCGGCTGTGCAAAAGCTGCCACACAACCGTGCAGTATCGTTCGGTACACCGCATTCATACCTTTGGTAGCTGTGTTCGCTGCCATATGCCTCGTGTAGCCAAGATCGGCGAAGCCGGAGATGCGCATAGCCATACCTTCAGGTTCATGTTTCCCACGGCCACTTTCAAAGCCGGCGGCTACGACAAGCAGCCCAATGCCTGCAACAGTTGCCATCACCACAAGGACACACCTGTTGAAGCTTTGGCCGGTTTTATAGAAGCGGCCAAAAAGAATGATATGCCCAAGCCCTTTACCGTTCATTTAAAGAAAGAAGAACCTTAAGGATAATTTGGGAAGAATTAAGAAAATAGCGGTAGTGGTAAATGAATATGGCGGTGACAAATATAGGCAGGCGTCGTTTTCTGAAAATGCTGGGCAGCGCGTCGGTTTACGCAACTTTGGGGGCTGCCGGAGTTGCCGGTGCCCAGACACAGCGATACGGTAAGCTGGTGGATACGACCCGGTGCATCGGTTGCAAGCGGTGTATGTCGGCCTGCAAACGCTGGAACAAACTCGAGGTGGAGCGGGACGAAATGGTGACCGACAGGGAAACGGATCTTTCCGCCCAGAACTGGGTTGTGGTCAATCTGCGGGCCGATGCCAAAAACCGCGAGGAGCGGACTTATGAACACTGGGCTTGCCAGCACTGCATTCAGCCGGCCTGCGCCGGCGTCTGCCCGGTCAGGGCTATCATCAAGCTGCCCAGGGGGAATGTAGTCGTCAATGAGAAAAAATGCATCGGCTGCCGCTACTGCTACCAGGCTTGTCCGTACAAAGTGCCCCGGTTTGATTTTGTAAAACGAGTTACTCGCAAATGCCACCTCTGCTACGACAGAATTCCGCTGCTCAACTATATGAAACCGGCCTGTGTGGCCGCATGTCCGGTGGAGGCGCTTTCTTTTGATTACAAACACGAAATAATTTTGGAAGCCAAGCGGCGTGTCAGTAAAGAAAAAAACGCAAGATACATCTTGGGCCTTAAAGAGGCCGGCGGAACAGATATGCTGACCATCCTGCCTGCCCGCCCCCAAGATTTAGGGTTAGTTGTCGCCCCCCGGAAAGTGGTCAACCAGAACCTGGACAAGCTCAGAATCACAGGCGCCGGGTTTATGGGCGTTTCGGGCCTGGCCGGGTTGATGTACACATACGCAACTCTGACGCAGGGAAAAAACAAGAGAGACCATGATCAATCAGATTAAAAAACACCTCGATCTAATTTTAAACGATATGGAGCGTTCTCCGGCGTTTTACATCTGGGTAAGCATCCTGTTATCAATGGTCGCTGTAGCCGGTTATGCCCTATTGCTGTCTTTGATTTACAGCCTGGAGATATTCGAATTTTCCATCCACGTGATTTGGGTGACGATGGTCTCCAATTACGTCTTTCTGGTTGTCTCCAGCACCGGGCTTTGCATTGTCACCTCCCTGGGACACGTCTTTGGCATGCAGCGCTATGAACTGGTCGCAAAGCGGGGCGTATTTTTAGCTCTAATTACCATCATCTTCGGGATGATCTCCATCGGCGCTCATCTGGGGCATCCTGAAAGGGCCATGGTTTTTAATGCGCTGACGCCCAATTTCTACTCGGCCATGTGGTGGATGGGAACTCTTTATACCTTTTATATTGTTTTCATCAGCGTGGAATACTGGCTTCTGGCTCGGGACGAGTTGAAGAAACGTGCGGAACAGGCCGAGGGCGTGGAAAGAACCATCTTTGGCTACCTGGCACTCAAGAAACTGGATGATTCACGTTTGGGGGCCGTGTTAAAGGATCACAAGCTGCTCCAGGCCGTCGGTGCAGCGGCCCTTGTTTCCGGACTTTCGGCCCATAATACTCTCGGAGCCCTCTTCGGTCATATCGAAGCCAGACCCTTATGGTACGGATCCTATTATCCGGTCTATTTTCTGCTTTCGGCGTCATTTTGCGGTTTTGCCTGGCTCCTGGCCGTGTCCATCGGTACCTACAAACTCAAAAGAGAGGAAATTCCAGAGGACTATATGTCGCTTATATTTGAAATGGCTCAAGTGCTGGCCCTGCTCTTGAGTGTAGGACTGCTCTTTACCGTCTACAAGATGGGATTTGGGTTGTTTACACCGATCAAAGTTAAACCGATCATGCTCTTTTTGAAAGGGCCGTTCAGTATAGCCTTCTGGCTGTTCGAAATCGCCATCGGTACGGTTTTGCCCATACCGATTCTGCTTTATGCAGTCGGTCGAAGAAACATAACCGGCGTATTGGTGGCATCAAGCATGGTTTTGGTCGGCGTTTACGTGATGAGGTACGATTTTGTAGTCGCTGCACAAATCTATCCGGTGATCAAAAACGGCCTGCCATCATATCTGCCTACTTTCATGGAAGTACTTTTTATCGGTGGAGTTTTGGGAGCTCTTTTTTTAACCTACACGTTGGGGGCGATCTTTCTCCCACTTAAGGAAGAAAGACATGGTCACACAGCATGAAAAATAGTTGCAAGGTTTTATTATGGCATATGCATAGGAGGGAAAATGAGAACAGGTGAGTGGTTTAAACTGGCGTTAACATTATTATTTGCCGCCGTACTGGTTGGTTGTGGTCCAAAAGGGAACCAGGTCGAGAAAGTCGTGTTCGGTCCAAAGACGTATGTCGGCTCCGAAGAGTGCAAAGTCTGCCACTTGGAACATTACGATTCCTGGAAAATGACCCTTCACAGCCGCACCCTTCAAGATGTGACTCAAAATATGGATGCCATAATCACCGAAATCAATCCTGAAACCATCAGGGCAGATCTTAAGCAGTTGGAAAAGGAGCTAAAGGTTCCGGTGGATAAGATCTATATCCCCAAAGTCGAGGAGATAAAATACACCATCGGCGTCCAGTGGGAACAGCGCTATCTGGTCGAAAAAAACGGCAGGCTCTATATCGCGCCGATTCAGTATAACGCCTGGAACAACACCTGGACCAATTATCGCGAAGCGGACTGGGACAAGCGCCCCTGGACCGAAAAATGCGGCGGCTGCCACGCCATGGGTACTGATCTGGAAAAAGACACTTTTTCCGAGGCGGCCGTGGGTTGCGAAGCCTGCCACGGCCCAGCCTCCAACCATGTTGCGCTTCCAAAGACGGCGATTTTCGACAAACGCTTGACCATTGTCAACCCGTCAAAGCTGCCCACGGGAATCAGGACCCAGATCTGCGGTGGCTGCCACAGCCGCGGCAAGTCGACCAGGATCAAGGGGCTTGACTGGCCTGTGGGCCACGTGGCCGGCCAGGCCCTTGGACCGTTTTTTAAGGCGGCCGAAAACCGCGTAACCGGCACCGTAAATCCCATTTACGGATATGAGGGCCCCGACGCCCATCATCAGCAATATCTGGACTGGCAGCAATCCATACACGCCCAGAAAGGTGTTTCTTGTACATCGTGTCATTACGTCCATCAACTGGGTGTGCCGCCGACACAATTCCAGACCAGACAATCCGGATCTCAACAGTGTCTGTCGTGCCACACCATGGTTAAAAACATTTACGCCCATTCCCTCCATGCATTCACCAACTGCATAGGGTGTCACATGCCCAGAGTCGCCGTGAGTGTCGAATCCGGGGATGTTCTCAGCCACACTTTCAGGTTCATGAGTCCCGAGGAAACCTTGCAGGCCGGAAGTATCGAAAAGCGACCGAATGCATGCAGCAGTTGCCATCATCACAAAGATGCGCCGGTTGAGGCTTTGGCCGGCTTTCTGGAAGCGGCCATAAAGCAGGACATGCCCAAGCCTTTTACCGTGCACCTGCGACCCGGACAGCCGGGAAAATGAGGAGCGAAACATGAAAAAAGCCTTTATTAAAAAGTCTCGAACCGTTTATTTCGTATTTGGGATAGGGCTTTTGATTGGACTGGCCGTGCTGGTGATGTACCTTCCCGATCCGGGCCGGAGCCAGGAAGAGGTTGTCTCGCCGTACATCACTCGTTTGCGCGAACGGGTAAGAACCGGATACCAGGAAGGATATGAAGTCAAACCCCGTATGTCAGTTGGTTATGATCTGATGAAAGGCGGGTACTATGAAGGCAACGAAGTCAGACCTATTAAGCGCACGCGTGATGAGTTCAAAGCGCCGGGTGTCCTACGGGACCTCTTTCCTGTGAGTTCTACCGGAGCCGAGGTGCGTATTCGAAGCCATCTGCCGGACGCCCATGCAGGGATTAAGTTTTATCAGCAGTCCACATGCACTGAGTGCCATTCTCGACAGGCCCGCAGTTTCCACACGGACCGGGCCGGGATTAACTGCCGCCAGTGTCACGGTGCGGAGCCCATCCCCGCGATCAAGCACTACTACTCACCGATGAACCCGATCCGGCGGCATGCTTACGTTTGCGCCACGTGTCACGAGGGAGCCAACGACCTGTTCGCCCAATATATTATCCATGAACCTGCTCCGGGAGCACTGACAACTAAAGAGAGTTTTCCAGTGTTTTTTTATGCCAACTGGTTTATGGTCTTGCTTCTGCTCGGCACAATGGCCTTTTTTATACCCCATAGCCTAATGATGTTTCTGCAAGAGTTGGCAATGAAAAAAGGGAAAACCGGCATAGATATACTGTTCCCCTTGATACCCCATCGTTTTAAGGCGACTTTGCGAAAACGGTTTCCGAAAAAGAAAGCGCCCGAAAAATGACCGAAAAGACATACATAAAACGTTACAGCAAAATACATCGGCTGTTTCACATTTTCATCGTATTGACCTTTATGAATCAGGCCGTTACCGGCTTTAGTTTTTTGTTTATCACGACTGACCTTGGGGAGAAACTCAGCCGCCTCTTGGGCGGGTATAAGACCACCTTTTTTTTGCACAAAGTTGGAGGTGTTTTGATGATTTCAGGGTTTTTGATTCACATTTTGTATCTGTTATCAAAGATCGACCGGCGGAACCTAAAAACCAGTATTTTTGGACCTGATTCTCTGGTGCCCAATCTCCAGGATATAAAAAACCTTTCGCAGCGGGTTCTGAGCTTTTTCGGTTTCGGTTCGCTTCCCAAAATAGACCGTTGGGCCTACTGGGAAAAGTTTGGTTACTGGGGCGTATTCTGGGGGATGCCGCTACTGGGGATTACCGGAGTAATGCTAATGTTCCCTTTACTGATATGCAGCGTAGTACCCGGATGGACCTTGAATGTGGCTGCTCTTTTGCACAGGGCTGAAGCCATCTTGGCGGTCTCTTACCTGTTTATCATTCATTTCTTTTTCGGGCACTTTTCACTCTCTAAATTTCCTCTGAATGAGGCCATGTTCTCAGGCAGGGTTGAGTTGGAGGAGCTAATGGAAGAGAGGCCGGCCTGGGTGGAACGCTTGCAAAAAGAGGGGAAAATAGAACTTCTAAAGGCGAAAGCCCCGAACCCGTGGTATAGAGTTCTTTATTTTATTTTCGGGTACGCAGCTCTTGCTTGTGGCTTCTATATAATAATAAAAGGAATCGATTACAGCCGTTATATTAAGCTGCATTAAAATTGATGAATTCAACTTTTTACGAATTCATCATAGTTAGTTAAATTTTTTTTATAATATGTTATGTTAATATTAACATAAGGGTGTCATCAGGTGAGAAAATGCAAGACTTTGAATCGCTTTTAAAAAGTTCGGCCGCCGCCCACGGGCATCTTTGTCCGGGGCAGGTCGTCGGCGTACGCATGGCCATGCTTGGCTGCCGGCTCATCGGCCTTGATGAGCCCACGAGCCGCGACCAGATAAAAAAATTGATTGTCTATGTGGAGATGGACCGCTGTACTGCTGACGCGGTTACGCATGTCACCGGAGTTAAATTAGGTCGCCGTTCCCTGAAATTCATGGATTACGGCATTATGGCCGCAACTTTTGTGAACCTGGAGAGCGGCCTGGCATTCAGGGTGCTTTCCACCGAGGAGGCCCGGGATCTGGCATGCGCTTATGCCCCCGGGATTGCAGAAAAATATCCCCGGCAGCTGGAAGCTTACAGGCGTATGCCTAACAGTGTGCTCTTTCGGGTGCAGCAGGTTGAGGTCAACCTCAGCGAGTTTGATCTGCCCGGACCCACGCGCTACAAAGCGGCCTGCACACGCTGCGGACAGGTGGTACGCGATCACCGTGAGGTGCTTGAAAACGGGAATGCTCTTTGCAGGCCATGCGCCCGGGGGGCCTATTTTTCCAATGCCCGCGAGATTACCTGGCCGGATATGAACTGGGCTCCGATTTCACTTGAACCTAATAATAGTGCTGAATTCGTAAAAAGTGAAACGTGAAAAGTAAAACGAAAAAAGTAAAACGATGCCATCTAAGTTATAAGGAGATGTGGACATGCTTAAAACCATAAAATTAGAAGACGCGGTCGGAATCAAATTAGCCCACGATATCACTGAAATTCGCCCCGGAGAATTCAAGGGGCCCGCTTTTCGCAAAGGTCATACTGTTTGCAACGAAGATTTGTGTCGTCTTCAGAAGCTTGGGAAAAACCATTTATACCTTATAGATCTCGATGAGAACGAGATTCATGAAGACGAAGCAGCGGGTATTTTGGCCGGAGCATTGGCCGGTGAAGGTGTTGCATGGGAAAATAAGCCCCGTGAGGGGAAAATCAACCTGTTTGCAGATCGAGATGGTCTGCTGGTGGTGGACACGGCCGCGTTGGCCGCCTTTAACATGATTGACGAGGTCATGTGTGCCACGCTGCACAACCATACTCTGGTAAAGCGCGGCGAGCAGATCGGCGCAACCCGGCCCATTCCGCTGATAATGAAGCGCGCTCCCATCGGACGGGCCGCGGCCATAGCCCAACAAAACGGCGGGGTACTGGTGGTGCGTCCCTTGCGCAAGGCAAAAGCGGGTCTGATGGTCACGGGCAATGAGGTCTATCACGGCCTAATCGAAGATCGTTTTGCGCCCATCTTGACTGAAAAAGTTACGGCTCTGGGCAGCGAGGTTTCCGGGGTGACCTTTGCACCGGATGATGCCGAAATTATAAGCGAGGCCATCCATTCTCACCTGGACCAGGGGTGCGATTTGCTGCTCTTGAGCGGCGGAATGAGCGTTGATCCGGATGATGTAACCCGCCAGGGCATACTCGCGGCCGGAGCTGCTGAGATGCACTATGGGGCGGCGGCGCTTCCGGGAGCCATGTTTCTGGTGGCCTATTTAGAAGATGTGCCGCTGCTGGGTGTGCCGGCCTGCGGCCTGTACCATCGGGTCACAGCATTGGATCTGGTGTTGCCCCGGATTTTGGCCGGTGAGCGGATCGGTAAAAAGGAGCTGGCCTTTCTGGGACATGGGGGGCTTTGTAAAGATTGCCCGGAATGTGTTTACCCGCACTGCCCTTTCGGAAAGTGCAGCTGAAACCTCAACTTAGGGTTCGCGAAGAAATAAATTTATATTTTCAGGAGTCGAGGCGTCCGCATGGCAAGGCGCGCGGAGGGCGAATAGCAGGCTATTTAACCGACAAGCAACGCAGCCAGGCGGAATGGATCGGCACATTAAAACGTGAAGTTATTTTTGAGCGAGCCCATAGTGCAAGCAGGGCAAAAAGGTCCATTTATGGATGGAAAATAGGTAGACGGGAGACTTAATAGAGCAATGGTAAACCTTAAATTAAGATCAAGCCAGTGGATCGTTGATGAACATAATAATATCATCATAGGCAAGGGCCGCATGGAAATTTTGGAGAACATCGAAAAGACCGGTTCAATGAATCAGGTGGCCAAACAGATGAAAATGTCTTATAAGTCGGTTTGGAGTAAAATCAAAGCCACTGAAAAGAACTTAAACGCAAAAATAGTGCATGCCGACAGAAAAACCGGCTCGCGCCTATCCAGGGAAGGTAAGGAATTGATAAAGAAATACAAGCTTTTATTAAAAGAATGTATGTCTTCTGATGATAAAATATTTGACAGCATCTTCGGCAAAAAAGATGATTGTATCCCAACAGTAACCAGTGCTGCCGGATGCGGCGTACAACCGGAGGATAATCTTGAGAGATAAAATAGGTAAAAATGACCAGCAAAACCAATCGTTAGATATGATTTGGGGAAAATCATCCCCTGTTGTTTCAGTTGTCGGTTATTCCGGATCAGGGAAAACCACGCTACTGGAAAAACTGATTTCCGAACTCACCCAACGCGGTTATGCTGTAGGGACCATAAAACATGATGTGCACGGTTTTGAAATGGACAAGCCGGGCAAGGACAGCTGGCGGCATAAAAAGGCCGGCGCATCTGCTACCATAATTTCTTCACCCTACCAGATAGGTATGGTCAGGGATGTGGAGCACGATCACAGTCCTGAAGAACTCATGGCGCTTCTACCCGATATGGATATTATTCTAACCGAAGGCTATAAACAAGAAAATCTGCCGAAGCTGGAGGTTTTCAGGTCAGAGGTTCACAAAGCCCCGTTATTTAAGGGTGACAAAAGCTTACTGGCACTGATAAGCGACGATCCAATTGATTTGGGCGTGCCTCGATTTTCTCCCGGTGACGGCATAAAATTGGCCGATTTTCTGATAATGCATTTTAACCTTTCAAAGGCTGTTGCTTTAACTCACACAAAAGCCGCTTCATAAAAATAGAAGTCTATATCGGCCGAGATCTTAACATCGGTGCCGAGTTTTTGTAACAAACTCAATTGCAAGTGCGAGACAGATGCTTGATGCTGGTTCCTGGATGCTGGATAAAAAAATAGAGTGAGCCGACTTCGCCATAGTAGCTTGGCTACGACGGGTGCAAGCGATTCCTTACTGTATCCAGTATCGAGCATCTAGTATCAGGTTTTAACTTATGGAAGAACTTGTAATATCTTTATATGTCTTGGCGGCATTATTTTTTGCAGTGGCTTTTGTGTATTCGTCCGTAGGGTTGGGTGGCGGATCTTCATTTACAGCTTTAATGGCGATCTTTGGTGTAAGTTATGTCGCCATTCCAACCATATCATTAACGCTGAACCTGTTTGTTACTTCAGTTGGCAGTTTTAATTTTATTCGCAAAAAGCATGCCCGCCTGGAGCTCATTTTACCGTTTTTTATCGCTTCCATTCCCATGTCTTATCTGGGCGGTTCTCTCAAACTGGCTAAAGAGACCTTTTACTGGATACTGCTTATCAGTTTGGTCCTTATTGCCATACGAATTTATGTCTGGGAAAATGCTTCGTTAAAGCTGAATGTCAGCAAAACCCGGAAAATAATGATTTCGTTAATGGCCGGTTCTGTGCTGGGATTTGTCGCCGGTACTGTTGGTATTGGCGGCGGCATTTTCCTTGTTCCGTTGATTATTGTCTTGGGCTTAGGCTCACCTAAAGAAGCGGCTGCCTGCGGCGCTGTTTTTATTTGGGTGAATTCTTTATCAGGGTTGATCGCACGCCTCCAGTATCAGCGCATCGATCTAATCGCATTTCTTCCGTTAATAGTTGCTGTTTTAATCGGAGGTTACTTGGGATCATTTATGGGCTCATCGAGCTTGTCGCCCCGTACCATGGAAAAATGCTTAGGAGCAATCGTTGTTGTAGCCATTGTTATTTTTGCAAAGAGGATATTCACTTTATTATGAAACGGACGACACCGCGACAATTCATTGGATTTAAAACAGCCCTGAAACGCACTCTAAGCAAGATCAAGCCGCTTGAAGCCGTTGAAAAGGTCCTTGCAGAGAGTGTCGGTTGCGTATCCGCTGAAAAATTGCGGGCGCGTGTCGATGCTCCCTCGGCCGATGTCTCCATGAAAGACGGCTATGCTGTACGTTCGGTGGATATTGAAGACACCTTACACAGCACTGCCGTGAGGCTGAGACTGGATGGTGTTGCCGCTGCCGGGGAAAAAAGGCGTTTGGTGGTTGGACCGGGCAGCACCGTGCGGGTACTTACGGGGGCGCTGCTGCCGGAAAATGCGGACGCAATCGTGGCCGAAGAATTTACCCAACGCGACGATGATCATGTCAGAATTGAAGCTCACGCTGAGACGGGCCGCAACATTCTTTGCAGGGGCAGCGATATTGACAAATATGAAGTCCTCATTGTAGCCGGCCATGTGC
>JABMQM010000074.1 GCA_013203195.1 Desulfobacteraceae bacterium
CCTTTACCCGGTCAATGACACCTTTAACATTCTTGAAGTTGAGTATTTTCTGGCTCACAAGCGTGAAAATCGCATCTTCTGCCGTATGCTGTGATATGTCGTTGTTAGAGCACTTTTTCCCAAGTTTTGTCTTTGAATTACACTTGTAGATTTCTCTATCGCCATTGTAATTCGTTCCGCAAACTCCGCATTTCATTGTTCCAGATAAGGCATAAACACTTTTGGCGGTATTAGGGGTTTCCCTTATCCGTTTTTTCTTTATTTCCCGAATAATGTTGGCGATGTCCTCGGTAATCAATGGCTCAAAAGTCTCTTCCTCTATGACCCATTCTTCTTTTGGTCTCCATTTGACCCCGCCGAGATACCCGTCTGATTTGCCCCTTACTTTCACACGCTCATTAAGGCGGTTAAAAACATTGTGCCCACGATATTTGTCTATATTATCCTCCATGGATTTTGCTGTTGACACAGGCCATCGTCTTCGACCAGTCGGCGATAAAATGCCCTTCTGGTAAAAGTCGTCAAGTATCGAACTCCTCGGTTCGTGTTTTGCTCTGCGTTCGAAGTATTCACGGGCATACGGAGCAGTTTCAGGGTCAGGCACCAACTTTGTTTTGGTAATCGTCTTACCATTAACATCTTTCCCCATTTCGATTTTTTCGCCCTTATATCCATAAGGTGCCCGTCCTCCAGCACGATAACCGCTCCTTATATTCTGTTTCATACCTGCGACACCCTTTTCCTTGCTTTGATTTGAATGAAATTGGTCGAAAGATGTCATAACATTTTCTATTAAAGGGTCGATTGCTGTTCCTGTTGATGGCATATTGTGAAAAATTACATCTATTCCGCATTTTTCCCTCAACATCCACAAATTAGTTTGGCTTTCAAAATGATTTCTTCCAAATCTCGATGTATCCAGGCAGTAAATTTTCTTAAACGGAGGGTTTTTGGTCTTTGCTAATCCTATCATCTCATTGAAATCCGGTCTGACATCACGAGTGGATGAAAGTCCTTTATCACAAAATACACGATAGACCTTCTCACCTTTTTTCCGAACTTCCTGTTTTAATTGCTCCTCCTGCGCTTTACAGGATACATTGTGTAGGTCTTTGCTCGATCTCACATAAATTGCTACCTTCTGCATATATTATTCCTCCTATTGCTGATTTTGTTTATTTTCGATGATAGATGCGAACAAATCTATAAAGATTTCTTGAACATGCGCATCTAAATCCTCAAAATAGCATAAATCTCCTGCCTCTGCCTGATCAGGAGTTAGGCTCTCTAATACACTTATTTTATGTCGTTTTTTAGTTTTCATGTGCTCGATACGAACAATCTTGCGATTGCCCTACCGAGCGTGTTGATGCTTCCCAAAATAATTTGGAAAGTCCTGCCAGTTTATAGAGATAGCGCTCCTTCGCTTTACTTACCTGAAATAATAATCCAATGGTCAAAATTATCTGAAAGGTTGGTTAAAATACCTGCTTTAAATCCACATTCTTGACAGGAACAAATTCTTGCAACGTAATTATCTTCTGCATTATTTTTAATAATTTGTTCAATCATTAAGTCCATGTCTTCGTTATCAACATAACCAGTTATTAAAGACTTTAATTCAACTGGACATTCACAATCCATTTCCGCTTTACAATCTCCACAATACTCATACCAATGTTTTTTCATTTTCTTTCTCCTTTTTAAGTGTTTCAACAACCACGCTGATACACAGCTTATGGGGAAGAAGAAAACCCTGCCAGTTTATAGAGATGGTGCTCTGTTAAATGGACATTGCTTAAAACATCGGCTTAAACCTCATCACCTCCTTATATTCAGCCACCATAATATCACGCAGTATCTCTGCGTATTGCTCCGCTACGATTACGCTGTCATGGACTGCCAGCCCAAGGATGCCTTTATCCATTAAACGCATTAAAATATTGTTCATTATCTTGCTGTCTTTATTTTGAAGGGTAATGCCTATGTCAGAGAATAAATACTTGTAAATTGGCTTGTGTGCGTCTCTGAAAGTGTTTACGAGCGTCACCAGGGGCTTATCAATCTTCGGTAAAGGAATGCCCCTGGCTTCCAATTCGTCTCTAATTGCGCCATAAGCAGACTTATCATTTTTAGCGTTTATCGCTATCAATCCAACTGCTTTATAGGTCTCACGAAGGTCTGGACCGCCACAAACAAGGTATGGGTCGTCAGTGTAGTCAATGCCCTCCATATGATACAGCATCCGTATATGATACGCTGAATAGTCTATCTCCGTGGTCTTTTCGCCGTTGATAGAAATATGCGGTCTCATTTGCTTCGGTAAATTATGGTGTAGCGCTCCATATGCCCTGCCACCGAACTTAAAAGATTTTCTGTTAAACACTCTGTGAAGGTATTCGTAATTTAGTCGGAAGATTAGCCGTTCAATACCAAGACCTTCCAGAACAAATTTATCAGCCAGAAAAGCGTCTCTTTCCTCTTGGGTTTTACATTTTAAGAGTTGTGATTTAAGTTGCGGTAAGAACCAAAACTCTAAAAAACTCCTGCCACAAATATGCTGTAAATCCTTATCTACCAAGCGATTAGGAGAAATGGTATTAGTCATGGTAAGGGGTTTAGAAGAATGGGATTGTGTCTTACTGGTAGTATCTTTACTATGGAGTTCTAATAGTGGATATTTCTTATATCTGGTTATGTTGTTGTTGATTATGATTACTTGGATTATTATTTTATTCTTTAAGATATTGCTGAACAGGTAGTTTAATAGAAATCTACTATCTACTATCATTGACCCGTTTAACTCAACACACACTTTATGTTTATCTGAAAAGTTGTTATAGTTTTCTAAATCCTTTTGCCATTGTTGTATCTGTGTAGTTTTTCTATACGCTATTTGTGCTTTATTTTTACTATTATCTTTTAGTATTATCAGTTCCTCTGGTTCTGGTTGTGAATTGCTAATAAACTCCTGTGTATAAAGTCCAAACATTGTAAAGTTATGCCATAGTTTATATGTTCCCCACATTCTGGTCTGTCTACCAAAATCTTTATCTCTGTTGTAGATGCCTGTTTTTTGGTCGATATATCCGAGGTGTTCAAGAGTATCTATAAGTGGAATAAACCTGTTATATGTGAAAAACAATTTGCCATATCTGGAATTACGCACCCATTTATTTTTGTTTCTGGAATATCGGATAGGTGCATCCATCTGTTTTCCTTGCCACAAATTGGCTATTATGGTTCTTAGTGCGTCCTTGATGCGGGACTTTTTGATGACTTTTATCTTTTTAGAAACTTCATCAAATATTTTATCTACCAGCGCCTTTAACTTCGGAGAAGACGAGGCATAAACATCGAGATTTATAGCGTTCTCTAACCAGTTTGCTTCCGATATAAAGCGACCTGAATGTTTATCAAAAATCATTACATAGTTGTCGGGTGGTAAAAGTATATTATTAGTAATATCGGTTGGTTTTAGTATCAATTTTAATCCTTAAAATTTCGGAAGTTTAAATCCTTCCACCTCGGTTCTTACGATTGACCAAATAAAAAACCCCCACCCACAAGATAAAATACACCGACGTCCCCACTGGGAATGCCTTAAAGGGTTATTTTTATCTTGTGAGTGAGGGCTATTCGTAAGAATACCGCACTCGGGGTGCTGCTGGGTTAGTTCTGCCCGAAGGACTTACTGAACTCATACGAAACTTATCATTTCGTGATTACGCAAATTAGCTACTATTTATTTTTTTGTCAAGCCAAAATTTCACAGTTCATCATCACGGAACATTTCCCGCTCAATCAGTATCCGCTCCAATTCTTCCTCTGCGATGGTTTCCGCCATCCCCAGAGCGAACGCCAATTCATAGGCATCCATGTCAAAAAAGTCGTCAAAATCGCCTTCAAAATCCATAATTACCTCCTTAATTGTAGCAGTTATGGCAATAGGTCATGCCATTAGCGGTTATTACCAGCGTGTTGCTAAAAGGGTGAAGACAGAAGCGGTGCCCGCAGTCCAGTATGACCCTCTTATCTTGAAGTAAGTTCCTCAATTCATCTGCTGTGGTTTCCTTTTTTCGCATCATAAATCTCCTTTTCTGTTATGCTGTGATTTAATATTAAAGCCTCCGGCCCGATGCAGAGGGCTCTTATGAACTCTATAAAGCGGTATTATCCTGCGATGACTGATTAGGGGGTACTCGGGAATATCGAGACTGTTCTGTGGATAAAACATCTGGTGGGGCGGGAAGATGAGAAAACCCGGAGCGTAGCGACGATATACCGGGGCGCGGGCATATGCGGACATATGAGGTTTAACGGGTTTACCGGCTACACCGCAAAGAATTCTTTGATTTTGGGTCTAATCCCGTGCTTTACTCTAACATAGCGCTTGAATGGCATTTTCAGTTCACTGACGATGTCTCTATCGTAGCGACCTAACAGTTTATACAATAC
>JABMQM010000009.1 GCA_013203195.1 Desulfobacteraceae bacterium
ATGGCCGAAGGAGCCCGGCGCATTGTAGGGGCAACCTACGGCCTGGCCACCAGCGGTATTGCCGGAACCGCCGGAGGAAGTGCCGACAAACCGGTTGGAACGATTTGTATCGGCCTGGCCACAGACAGTGCTGTTGAAGCGTACCGGTTTAACTTTCCGTTCGGCAACCGGCTGATGAAAAAAAAGATTTTTGCCATAGCGGCGCTAGATGTGCTGCGACACAAACTTCAGAGTTGGTAGCATTTCAGCCACCAAGGCACAAAGGCACAAAGCCAGTTACGGGTGAACAGTCATCAGTGGGAAGTGATCAGTAAAGGAAAACTGATAACCGATAACTGATCACTGACATTTGTGCCTTCGTGGCTGAGATAATATAAAATTTGGACTCTTTACTTATTAAAACAGTTTTGGAACCAACTTACTGCTTCTTTTACGAAGTTTTCCTGGTGCGCTGTGTTGCTCATGCGGTGATCACCATCTTTTTGCATGATTAATTTTTTGGGGCTGCCGGCCTTTGAATAAATCTCATGTGCATTTGACGGCGGCACGACGTTGTCAGAGTCGCCGTGAAATATTAGAATATGGTGGAGGCCGGCAAGTTTTTCTGAAAGGTCGGAGTTAAATAATTTATCTTCGAACAGAGGTTTGAGCGTTTTTGAATCGTTGCGTTTTTTTAAGGCTTCAGTGATAGAGCTGCTGCGGACCGGAGCCGCTGCTGTAACCAACGCATCCACAGCAAATATGCTTGCCACGGATATGCAGACAGCGCCACCCATACTGCTCCCGAAAAGTCCCAGCTTGTCGCCGATGTCTGTTCGGGATTGAATACATTTAATCGCACATGTAAGATCAGTACAGCGGGCTTCAAGGGAGGTGACTTCCTTAAATACTCCTTCGCTCTTTCCACGGCCGCGGTGATCGAACCTGAAATAAGCAATGCCGGCGGCAGTACATGCACGGGCCAGTGCAATCTGTTTGGGTGAACTGCTGCTGCTGAGGAGACCGTGAGATCCAATAACAAGAGGCGGTTGCTCAGCGGCCGGCAGATGGAGAGTGCCGTGGAGCAAAAACGTGTCTGATAAAAAAGTGATCTCCTTAATTAAGTAGCCGGATTTCGATGCAGACATGATCATTCCTTGATTTTTGTTGAGCCTTAAAAGTATAAAGGCATTAAGAATATTTTACAAATAGTCCATAAAGAAAGCCAACTTAAAAGGATAGTATCCATGGCGGTAAAAAAAGGCCAGCAGCTTGAACTGAAAATTACTGATATTGCCTTTGGCGGTAAAGGCCTGGCACGTGTTAACGGCCTGGCTGTGTTCGTGCAACAGGCCATACCTCTGGACGTTGTAATTGCCCGGATCACTAAAAAAAAGAAGCAGTATGCCGAGGCCCGCATCGATACTCTGCTGGAGCCGTCACCCTTCAGAATCACTCCGCCTTGTATATACAGCGGTTTTTGTGGAGGTTGCAAGTGGCAGTTTATGAACTATGAAAAACAGCTGGATTACAAGCAACAGCATGTTGCCGAGTCTTTTGAGCACATCGGCCTGATAAAGGATGTTTCTGTACATGCAACCATCCCTTCCAAGCTGATTTTCGGCTACAGAAACAAAATGGAGTTTTCCTGTTCCGATCGCAGATGGCTTCTGCCAAAAGATATGGACCGGGATGATATTGACAGAACTTTTGCTTTAGGGCTGCATGTACCGGGGACTTTTGATAAGGTTCTCGATACCAAAACATGTCTGCTGCAGCCTGAACTTGGCAACCATATTCTTGAGCAAGTCAGAAGATTCATCAAGGGCTCCGGGCTCCCGGTTTATGGGCTTCGCAGCCATAGCGGTTTCTGGCGATTTGTTATGCTGAGGCATTCTGCGGCCTATGACCAGTGGATGGTGAATATCATCACAGCGGCCGAGGATCGCAAAACAGTTCAGCCCCTTGCGGATCAACTGATTGAGAGTAATCCCAAAATCGTTTCCATTATCAACAATATAACTTCACGAAAAGCCGGAGTGGCTATCGGAGAGTATGAAATACTACTGGCCGGTACATCCTGCATACGGGATAAAATCGGCCTTTTTGAGTTTGAAATATCGGCAAACTCGTTTTTTCAGACCAACACCCTGGGTGCCGAGCGGTTATACGAAAACGTAAAGGCCTATGCAGCTCTTACCGGTAAAGAGACGGTTCTGGATCTTTACAGTGGAACAGGGACCATCGCCATATATCTTGCCGCTGATGCAAAAGAGATAATCGGCCTGGAAATAGCTGAAAGCGCTGTCATTGATGCTGAGAATAACTGCCGTATCAACCGGATTTCCAATTGCCGGTTTATTCTGGGGGACCTCAGAAAAACTCTTGGGCAAGTGTGCGCCAGGCCGGATGTTATGATAATCGATCCACCCAGGTCAGGGATGCACGGTGATGTTGTCCGTCAAGTTCTTAAGATGCAACCTAAGCGGATTGTTTATGTGTCCTGCAATCCTGCCACCATGGCCAGGGATATAGGCTTGATGAAAGAGAGTTACAGCGTGCTGGAAGTGCAGCCGTTTGATATGTTCCCGCATACTCATCATATAGAGTCGGTTGCCAGGATGGAAAAAAAGTAGCTGTCGTAAAAATATATAAAAAGTGATAACCTGCCTCGGACAAGTGCGAACCAAACAGGAAAGTGATAGATTGATGACTGATGATTGTTGATTGGTAGAAGTCGCTTCGCTCCATCAATTTATATAAATAATGACTGCCATCCTTAAATCATCAATCATCAATCTAAAATCATAAATTTTTCATCAATGGTAAAAGATCTATTAAACCATTTTTTGCCATAAAAAGTATAAAATTCACAAAGAACGGCCCAAAGGTGAAACAATGCCGACAGGTGCCTGTGGAATTAATTGTGATGGTTGCAGATTGAAGGTTGTGGGTCTCTGTTCAAGCTGCGGGCCCGGAACCAGCCAAGAGGCGGAAAAAAAACTCGAAGCTCAAATCAAGCTCTTTGGAGACCCCTGTCCAATCTTGGCCTGCGCTCAATTGAACAACATCCAGTATTGTTTAAGGG